>JAJPHH010000147.1 GCA_021325385.1 Alphaproteobacteria bacterium | reverse complement strand
TCGAGATTGCGCAGCTTGCCCTCGGCCCGGCGGCGGGTCAGCCTGCCGCCTTCCAACGTCGCCACCCCGGCCGAGTCGTAGCCGCGATATTCAAGCCGCTTCAGCGCCTCGACAATCTGACCGGCCACAGGCTTCGCGCCGATAATCCCGACAATACCGCACATGAGTCACTTGCCCGGAGAAAAAGGGGCTCCTTGAAAGGCGATGGAGCCGCGCTCGCTCAGCCTCGCGGTCATTTCGGCGAGCAGCGTGATCAGTTCGTCCAGTCGCTCAGATCCGCAGCAGGCGGCAATCTCCGCAGCAATCCTTTCGGCGATTGGCCGCAAACTGTCTATGAGAAGATGGCCCTTTGGACTCATGTCAATGAGCTTGAGCCGCATGTCCCGTCCCGATCGCCGCCGTTCAGTCAAACCTTGACTTTCAAGCTGCTTGACAATTCGCGACAGCTTCGTCGGCGTCAGACATGTGGCCTGCGCCAGATCGAAAATCTGGACTCCGGGCATCGAATTCAGGGCGGCCAGCACATGCCATTGCTCCTCGGTAATATCGAAAGCGCTCAGGGCCGGACGAAATTGCCGCATGACCGCTTCATGCGAGGAGATCAACATCATCGGAAGCGTTCGCGTCGCCGGGCGCAAGTCCTCTGAGAGCCGATCGGACGCCATACAGTCCTCCACTCCGCTCGAGCAGAGCTTGGGCGCGCTCATCCACTTGGCGTCGCCTCGTACCCATCAAGGCGGCAGAAGGCGCGCAAAATCGCGCCCCTAATAGCTATCGGCCGAAATCGCCTGAATTGGCTAGGCGCGCCATTGGATAGGCGACATCGTCTTTCGGGCTAACCCGGTCGCGTATTCGAAGCGGAATAGAAACGCCCATAACATCCGTTCAAGCGATTGATCGGTCGTTCTCATGTGTGGAGGGAAGCCCGAGACGAATCAGCGCGATCTCCGGCGGGACGCCAAAGCGAATGGGAAGACCGCTCACGCCGAGTCCGGCCGAGACGACCAGATCCCGACCGTTTTCGCGAATATGGCCATACGCATAACGGGTTCCGTAACGCGAGGGGACGCGGAGCGGACCAACCAAGGGAAAAGCGACTTGACCGCCATGCGTATGGCCGCAAATCGTCACTGATACGCGATCGGGAACGGTCGGAAAAATATCGGGCTCATGCGCCAAGAGAATCGCCGGCGCGTCATCTTTGATCTGCGCCAAACATCCCGGCAGATTATCCAGCCCGATAAAACCGCCGCTGCGAGCAGGAAGCGCCCACTGATCGGCAAGCCCGATGAGCCAGAACGGCCAATTTCGCTTGGTCAGACGGACGACTTGATTTTCGAGAAGCGGTATCCGCTTGGCGGCGAAGGATCGCCGCACATTGTCCCCTCGGCATGTCCATAAATCGTGATTGCCCAGGACGGCGTAAACGCCCAACTGAGACTCCAACTCGCTCAGCGCCTCGGCGCACTCGGACATAGGCACGGTGCGCGTGAACGTCTCCCGGTACGCAAGTCCCTTTTCGTAATCGCCTGCGAGAAGCACCAGATCTGGCTTCAGTCGATTGGCGGCGCCGACAATCGCTCTAATCCTCTCAATTGGCATCCACGGCTCGACCGCGTGAATATCGGCGAGGACGGCAATATCGAGGGTAAGGCCCGCCGGCCAATGACGCGGAGTGATGCAGTACTCGGCAACCCTGAGGTCCGCAATCGTTTCCGCCGCGATCGCGCCGGCCGAACCCAAAGTCGCCGCGGCGCCGATCCCCAGGCCAGCGATGAGCTTGCGTCGAGTCAGCATCGGGATCAGTCCTCTGGCGCAAGTTCGATCCGTCCGAACAAATCGTCGAGCGAATCCTTGTCCCAGCCGGCGCGACAACTAGCATCTACACCTGACAAATGTCGAATCACACGACTATCCGCCATTCTATCTGCCACCTAGGGACTTCGCCTCACCTCTCCCAATTCGCAGGCCAGCGGCGACACGAGGCCGCCACTTGGTTCGGCGTCAGCGCTCCCGCAGAACATCGTGCCTGTACTCGACCAGCGGAGAGAGCAAATAGGTGATAATTTTGCGCGAACCAGTCTTCACCTCCACGGTAACCGCCATTCCGGGCGTAAGTTCGACCAGCCGGCCGTCGACTTGCAGTTGCGTTTGATCGAGCGACACCCTCGCAGCATAAACAAGCTCTTGACCCTTCGCAGCGGTTGCCGGCCCCTGACTTGAGGCGGCCGCCGGGCCGCCCGCTCCGTGCTGCTGAGGATCCTGAGCGATCGCGTCCGGAGAAACGCTCAGCACTCGCCCGTGCAGCAACCCGTATCTGGTAAAATTAAAGGTATCGACCTTGATCTCCGCCTCTTGTCCCGCATGGACGAAACCCACATCGTTGTTGGATAGCGAGGCCTCGATCTCGAGATTGCTGTGCGACGGCACGATCACCGCCAAGGTCTGGGCTGGCGCCACTACGCCGCCGACCGTGTGAACGGAAAGCTGCTGGACGACGCCGTCGACAGGCGCTGTCAGGTCTTGGAGCTTCGTGCGTCGCTCGGCTTTGATGACGTCCTGAGCGATTCCCGCCGCTTTCTGCTCCGCTTGTGCGAGCTCCTCGAAGAGCCGGTGGCGATATTCCGCCGACGCCTCCACGCGAGCCTCCTTGAGCGAAGCGACCGCCGCGTCCGCTTCGCTCAATTTGCTCTGCTCGACCGCGAGGTCCTGCTGCATCGCGACGAGGTCTTGATACTCGGTCAAGTAGATTAGTCTCGAGCCCAAAGCCTTGTCGGTCAGATATTTTCGGACTTCGACCCGCTGCTGCGCGAGCGGGATCGTCGCTTGGAGCTTCGCGATCGCGGCGGCGACGGTCGAGCGCTCCGCTTCTTTCTGGGTCGTCTGTCGATCGAGCTCAGCGAGCTTGGCGTTCTTTTCCGAGTTCTGGCTGAGCAAGAATTGTCGGTGCATCTCGATTTGCGACGCGCTCGCGCCGTCGGGCGGATGGAAGTCAAGGAGCGGATCGCCATTGTCGGACAGTGCGGCCCGCAATCGCGCCACATCGAGTTTCGCGGCGATCAAATCTCCCTTTAAATGATCCTCTTCGGCCGCCGTCATGGTCGGGTCGAGTTCGATGAGAACCTCGCCTGCTTTGACTCTTTGTCCGTCCCGAACATGGATGGCGCGGACAACGCCTGTCTCGAACGGTTGAATGAGCTTGGTACGACCGCTCGGAACGATTTTGCCCGGCGCGGTCGCGACGATGTCGACGGAGCCGAACGACGCCCACGCAACCGCTGCGCAGAAAATAGCGATGATCGTCGCCCCGATAGCGCGTCCGATCGGCGAAGGCGGCGTCTCGATGATTTCGAGCGCGGCCGGAAGGAAGGCGAGTTCGTGGCCGCCCCGGCGAAGCGGCGGCGGCTTGGGAAAAGGAACGACGGTCTTATCCGCGGACGCCATGGAGCCCCGCTTGGAGGAAATGCAATTGCGCGTACCGACCATGCGATCGGATCAGCTCTTCATGAGTGCCGTCCTCGACTATGCGGCCGCGTTCGAGCGTGATGATACGATCGGCCTGGCGGACCGTCGATAATCGATGCGCGATGATGAACACGGTTCGCCGGGCGGCGATCCGTCTCATGTTCTGTTGGATGACTCGCTCGCTTTCATAGTCCAAAGCGCTGGTCGCTTCGTCGAAGATCAGAATGCGCGGGTCGGAGATCAGCGCGCGCGCCACGGCGACGCGCTGGCGCTGGCCGCCGGACAGGCTGCCTCCGCGTTCGCCGACGATCGTGTCATAGCCTTCCGGCAGGCCCAGGATGAACTCATGAGCGCCGGCGAGGGAGGCCGCAGCCATGACGCGCTCCATGGGAATGCTTGGATCGGCGAGCGCGATATTCTCGCGGATCGTTCCGTTGAAAAGAATACTCTCCTGAAGCACCACGCCGATCTGGCGCCGCAACCAAGCATGATCGGCAAGAGCGAGGTCAACCCCATCGACCAGGACGCGCCCGCTTTCCGGAACATAGAGGCGCTGGATCAGCTTGGCGAGCGTGCTCTTGCCGGAGCCGGACGAACCGACGATTCCGACGACTTGGCCGGGCGGCGCATCGAAAGACACGTCGTGCAGAGTCTCGGGCGCGTCGATTCGATATCGGAACGTGACATGTTCGAAAGTAACTCGACCCTGAATGGCGGGAAGCGCGGCGCGGTTGGCGCTTATCGTCGGTTCCGGCATCGTATTGAGCACGTCTCCCAGCCGCTCCACCGAAAGGCGAGCTTGCTGAAAATCCTGCCAAACCTGCGCCAGTCGCAATACCGGCGCGCTGACGCGGCTGGACAGCATGTTGAACGCGACGAGTTCGCCTACGCTCAACGCGCCGCCGACAACGAGCTTGGCCCCGAAATAGAGCGTCGCCGCGATCACCAGCTTGTTGACGAGCTGCACCGCCTCGCTCGCCATGTTGTTTAAGCTCATGACCCGAAAACTTGCCGACACATAGCCGGCGAGTTGCTCCTCCCACCGACGCTGCATCTGGGGTTCGATCGCCATGGCTTTGACCGTCTCGATGCCGGTCACGCTTTCAACCAGAAACGCCTGGTTCTCGGCGCCGCGCCGGAATTTTTCATCGAGCCGGCGGCGAAAGAGAGGGGTCAAGCCAAGTGAAATCCCGATATAGAGCGGGAAAGCAGCGATAGCCACGACCGTCAAAAGCGGCGAGTAGTAAAGCATCACCGCGAGGAAGACGGCGGTGAAGACGAGGTCGATGACGAGCGTGAGAGCCGACCCGGTGATGAATTGGCGGATATTCTCCAGCTCTCGCACCCGCGCGACCGAATCGCCGACCCGCCGCGACTGAAAGTAGGCCACCGGCAACGACAACAGGTGGCGAAACAATCGAGCGCCCAGCTCGACGTCGATACGGTTCGTCGTGTGCGCGAACAAGTAGGTCCGTAGGGTTCCAAGCACCGCTTCGGAAACTCCGATCCCAACCAGTCCGGCAACCAGGACGTCGAGCGTGCTCATACTGCGATGCACGAGCACTTTGTCGATGACGACCTGAAAGAAGAGCGGCGACACGAGCGCGAAGAGTTGCAGAAAGAACGACGCCGCGAGCACCTCGGCGAGCATGCGGCGATATTTGTGCACGGCCCCGAGGAACCAACTGATGTCGAAGCGGCGCGAAACATCCGACAGAGCCGTACGGCGCGACATCAGAACCAGGCCGCCGGTCCAGATCGCCTCGAACTGCGCCCGCGTCATGGTTTCGGGCCGCGGCGCAGCGGGATGCTGCACGAGAACCTTATCCTCGGCCGCTTTGCCTAGGACGGAGAAACCGCCGTCGCGGAGCATGGCGATGCCGGGAAGGGGCGTACTGGCGAGCCGCTCCCAGCGTGTCGAGACGACGCGCGCCTTGAGGCCCATATCCTTGGCGCAGCGGAGCATTTCGACGACGCCGATATGAGCGGCGCCGACCCGGTGACGAATCTGCTCCGGCTCGACCCCGACGCCATGACAGCGCAGCAAGATCGTCAGCGAGACGAGCGCCGACTCGTCGGCTGCGGATTGGGCGTCGCAATCGGAAGCGACCGCCGATCCCGCGAATTGCGGCCCAGTATCCGAGCTTCGCCCAGCCGGACGGCGGATGCGCGCCGCAGCTTTTGCCAAAGGCCCGGCGAGCGCGCCGAGGATCCGGGTCCGAGCAACCTGAAAAGACGACCTGAGGCGCCTGAGCGCGGAATCAAGCCACGAACCGGTTTTGTCGAGTATCAGGAGGCGACCATCCCAGAGCGCCTCAAAGTCGGCGCGCGAGAGGTATTCAGTCCGGCGGGAAGCCGGATCGGCGACGAGGATTCGATCCTCGATCAGCTTCACCGGGAGCAAGAACCCGCCGGCGCGCGTCGGCGCGATCGCAGGCAACGGAGCAAGCGACAAGCCCGTCCAGTTGCTCACGCGCGAACGCGTCTTCAGTCCCATCGCCTTGCCGCAGCCAAGCATCTCCGCGATGTCGACCGCCGCCTTTCCGGAGCGCCGGCGAATCTCTTCAGGCGTCATCGGCAGCCCGTGCAGGCGCAGCAACAAGGCCAGGGCAAGACAGCCCGAGTCCGGCGCGAAGCTATCGCGCGCCCCTGATTGCATTCTCGAATGCCCCAAAATTTTTTCGTATATGTGGCGGGCCGTGCGCAAAGCGCGCCGCCCGCCACTGCTATCAATCGTTTCGCTCGATGGCCGCTTCTACGCCGATCCGTTACGCTTTAACGGGTCGCTTTGGCGAGAAACTGCTCGAGTTGCTGCGATGAACCGGACGACGCGGTTAGGCCTTGGCCGAATCGTTGAGCCTCCCCGAAACTCCCCGCCATCAATTGATTGAGCAAGAGGAGGTTTCTTGCGCTCGCGCTCGCGGCCAGACCGTCCCCTCCGCTGCGACCTTGGCCCGATCCCGCGCTCCAGGCCGCCGTGCTGCCCACGCTCGTGGTCCCGCCTTCGAATTCGGCATGGTTCAGCAACTGGTTGACGTCGAACGGGCTGCCGACTTGTCGCGAGGACGCGGCGAACGTGGCCGATCGGGCTTCCAATCCGGATGCCAAGCCTAACCGACCGCCTGTGGCTGACGGGTCAAAGGCAGTGGGAGGCGCTGGCGGCGCCGATGGATCAAGAGCCGTGGGAGGCGCCGGCGATCCCGACGGATCGATGGCCGTGGGAGGCGTGGGCGATCCTGACGGATCGATAGCCTTGGGAGGCGCCGGCGGCGTCGGCGGATCAAAAGCCTTGGGAGGCGCCGGCGGCGTCGACGGATCAAAAGCCGTGGGCGGCGCTGGCGGATCGACAATTGTCAGCGTCTGCGGCGAACTGGACATCGATGTCGTCACGTCCGTCGCCGTGACTGTCAGCGTCGCCGTCGGATGACCGCCGCCGTGGTAATTCGATTTCAGCGTCAGTCCGCTATTGACTTCGGCCGCGGTCAAACTCACCGAGCTTCCGCTGAAGGTCTTGTGGTCGAGATTGTCGGTGATCGTCTCGTATTTAGGAAGGCCGGTGATCGAAACGGTAACCGTGTCTCCGGCGTTGGGAATGGAAACGCCAATCCCCAATGCGGCTTGTCCGCCCGGACTGACTGAGACGGAAGGGTCGGCAATGGTAAGCGTCGGCGCGGTGTGGGTCACGATAGAGGATTTTGTGACGTTTCCGCCCAGCAGCGAGTCGCCGCTGCCAGCCTTTTGATACAATTGGACGTCGCCGATCTGCATCGCCATCGAATTTGGCGTCGAACTGTCCAAAACGGTGTGCCAGCCCGAAGCGTTCGAATTCGCCACTTCGTTGCCCATGAGCACTTCCATGGGCTCGGTGGGAATCGGCGCCTGCGCGCTGGTGATCTGACCGATTTGAACGCCGTTCAGATACCAGGTGATGGATTTCCCGGGCTCCCAGTCCAGCCCATAAGTATTATACCCTGCCGTGAGGTCGACGCCTGTATTGACGACGCCGCCAAACGTGCCAGCGGGCGTATGCAAATGATACCCCATATTGTTGTTCGCATTGGACGAGCCCGGCGCGGTGAACCCGCCTTCTTGCAGGTCGATTTCGTAATTATCGCCGACTTTGCCGGCGCTTGAGCCTGGCAGCATCCACAGAGAGGGCCACGCACCGTCGCCGCTGGGCGCCTTCATACTGATCTGGAGATAACCGCCCGCGAACTCGAACTTGCCGTAGCTTGAAACGTAACCAGAAGTGATCGGATAGTTCGTGGCGACGCCGCCATTGACGCCATTCACGCTCTGCCGAATTGCGGTAAGGGTCAGACCTCCATTCACAGAAATCTGGCTGGGCAAATCATAATCGGCGTCATATTGGCCGCCAGGCCCCGAACCGCCTGACCCGTTGTCGTTCCAAGGCCATCCATTTGCGGCGTTGCTGGTGATGTAGGGATTCCAGCTCCCGTCGAGAGTTGAGCCAGAGAAGTTGTCGTTGAATACCAAATCGCTCGAAGTGTAGCCGGCCGGCGCCGACAAGTTGCTTTGAGGCCCCATGGTCATTTCATTTTTCTCCTTGGGAGTATGTAAACCCCGCGGGCAGTTTGCGGCCGATTCGAGCGAAGCCGAGACCGATATTGGGCTATTTTATGGTTAACCCCAAGGTTTCCCGAGGGTCTTGCGCGCCGCCGCTCTTAATGCATCCCTTTCAAGATATTGAATTAACCGTTTGAGCAACAATCGTTTCCTGAAGATTACGTAGGTACTTCTGCGCCGCCCTCGTTTACTGTTGAAACGTCGCGCGCTTTCAGCCCGCTCACGGTTTGCTCGCGCCGCCTAAATGAGCGCAGGCAGCGGCGCTTTCGCCTGCCCCGCAGAGTATCGCCGCCGAAGGCGGGACGGAGGCGCCGCCCCGGCCTCGGGCCGCCAGGCCAGCGTCTGGTGGAGAAACGCTCGGCGGATCGAGTCAGCCGGGTCGATTGGTTAACCATGCCCGTTGATCGGAAGGCGAATTTTAATACGGCGGCAAGGGGTCGAGCGAAGGATGTCGCCCGGGTCCACAATCGAAATCGCGGATATGGACGCGACGATCCAGCAGCGCCACCTGCGCGAATGTTTGCAGAGCCAGGATCACGCTGCCGACGCCCATGAACTTGCCGCGAGCGCTTTGGAAGTGGCGGGCGCGGCAAGCGACAATAGCAAACAAATTTGGCTCAGCGCGGCGTGCGCTGCTCAAGAGACAGGGGCCATCGAGGCGCAATGCGCGCGCGAGCGTCTGCTCGGTCTCCTCCAGATCGAGGGCGAAGCCCCTGAACTTGAGCCAGCGGCGGCGCGACCCGGCGGATCTCATTCGGTGACGCCGGATGAATGGTGGCTACGGGCAATAGCCCGCCTGGCGGTATTCAGCGTGCGCCGACATGTCGGCGGCCGTGGATGAAAAACCCCGCAAAATCATAATGCAATGCTTCAGAGCGGCCCGTCGCCTTCCGCCCGAGCAGGACCGCCATACCGGGATCTCAATTGGCGAGTCGCCGGTAAAATACTTGTCATCGCTCATCGCGGAAGCGAGACGCGGTTTAGAGCAGCGGCGCCAATTCGCGCGGACGTCGCTTGGCTCGATGACAGTTCTGGCCGAGGCCATCAGACGCGGCGGTGAGCCTCGCCTCGCCGGCGTCCGCAATCAACCTGTCGACGAGACGCTCGGCGAGCTCTCGGGCCGCGGCATGGCGAGACAAGCGCCCTTCGATCAGTTTCATGTTCGCCAGAGTCGTCGCGGCAAGCTCAGCAAGCTTGCTCGTTTCACGCTTATCAGACGGCAGGTTCCGAGCCATAGAGGATCGCCATGTTTCGAAATTGCTTCGGTAAGTAACGCCGCAAGCCAGCTCATGTTCATTTTGAGATCGCGTCTAAATCCGCGTCCCGATGCCCGGCCTCCGCCGAGCTTTCGCCATCGCGCGCCACGCGCCCATGTTTCCAGCGGCCGGTACATTCGTTCACGCGACTCGCTGCCTGCGTGCGATGTCTCGCCGTTATTTAAACGCCATCTTTGACAGCTCAGCCTCTTTGGTGAGGTGCAGGTATGTGGGATCGAATTCCGCCACGCGCGCCAGGCCCCGCCAGTCGCGGATTTCCAGTTTTCCTGCCCGCAACGTCGCCAGGTCGTCCTTTCGCAGCGCTTGCACCGCCCGGTTCACGGAAATTGCGGCCATGCCGAGCGCTTGCCCAATTTGGCCCTGGCTTAACGGCAAATCGCAACTCTTTTCCACGGCCAATCCAGCATCGTCCGCACGCGTGTATTGCTCGCAGAAAAAATGAGCGAGGCGAGCCAAGTGACTTCGCGCTCCAACATTGGTTACGGCCTGGCGGAAAATAGCCGCATCCACCAATGTCACCCTCCAAAAGGCGAAACCGACAGCTGGTCGGCTGACGATGAGAGGTATCAACTGCTTATGCGGAACCGCCGCAATCTCGGCGCCATTTATGGCGCAGACAGAGTGGTCCATAGTGCTCAAGAAGAGCGACTGAATATCGGGCATGTCTCCCGTAATATGGAAGGAGATGTATTGGCGGTCGCCCGTTTCAAGCGTCTGGTAACGGCCGAGCATTCCGCTCAGAACTATGACAGCCGTATCAGGCCGATCACCCTGGCGAACGATGTCTTCTCCGGCGGCCACAGGCCGGCTCCGGGGCATCAAGTCGAGAAGCGCCGCTCGATCAGCCGCGAGGAGCGTCGCGTGCTGCGCCGCCTTGGCGAGAAGCAATTCGAAAGCCAGCTCCATACTTTTGCTCGGCATGAGCTTTCAACCCGGAACGCGGTCTGAAGTTTGATTAAAGTGCCCTCTCTTTTGATGGACGCGCCGCTCTTTCTTGACGCAACGGACAAACCGCGCCCCTGGCCAAAGGGCGGGCGGCGGCGATAGGAGAAAGCCGCGACGCCTCTACTTCTGCTTGTAGTTTCAGCGGGTCACGAGCGTCGGTTGCCCTTCGACGCTGCGGCATTTTTTCTTTTCGGGTTCATCATTTGATGATGCCGCCGCCGGCGCAAAGCGCAAAGATGGTTCGGAGGCCCAACGAAGCCGCGTCGCCCTCTCGGCCGGCGGCCTACCGAGCCGGTTGGATTTCCGCGTACGCCTTGGCTTTGCGCGGCGATGCTTGATGCGGTGTCGAAGCGGGCGATTACGGCCAGTATGGCCGACGACAAACAGGAACAAGGCGAGGCGAAGAGAATGTATGCCACGTTTGAAGGACTCCAGAAATTCGGCAAGCAACAGTTTGAAGCGGTCGCCAAGGCGGCGACGTCGCTTACGAGGGGCTGGCAGGAACTCGCCGCCGAGACAACAGAATTTTCCAAGAAGACGATCGCCGCAAACACCGGCATGTTCGAGAGACTGCTCGGCGCAAAGACGCTGGACATGGCGATCCGCATTCAGACCGACTTCGCCAAGTCAAGCTACGAAGATTTTGTCGCCGAGGCGACCAAGCTCGGCGAGCTCTATACGCGCCTCGCAAAGGAGGCGTTCAAGCCGATCGAGACCGCGTACGCGTCAGTTCAGCCGAACTCTCTCGAAGAGCGCCGCGGAGCGGAAGCCGATCAAGCGCAAGCGAGCTAGCGGCAATTACAGTCATCATCGTAAGACAATAATGTTTCCGCACCCCCCGCGGCGTGATCCGATTTGGCGCGGATACAAGGTCGAAGCCGCCACGATTCGGTTGCGCCAACGTTTCGGGTAGCTGCGCCCCTCAGACTACCCGCTTTTGCCGCCGCGATCCCTTCAGATCGCGGCGGCTTTTTTTGACCCGCTGTCTCGCCAACGGACGGCGTTCCCGGCGCGCGCTGCCGCCGCCGTAAGTATTGTTCAATCGACGTGCCGCGTCCGCGCGCTGTCGCGCGGGGGTAGCCTATTCGGAAGATTCGCCGCTCCGTCGATCTCTGAGCAACTGAAAGGAACAAGTCATGTCGCCCGGAGCCGGGCGCCCGATTGCGGGTGGGGCGGCGAGCCGGAGCGGCTGCCGACCCCACCGACCGTCGCGTCACCGCGGTTTGACAGTCGTATTCAGGACGCCGGTTCCGCCGATATCCGTATTGTTGTCGTTGATACGGTTGTCGCCGTAAGAGTAGACGGTATTTCCGGAAGTGCTGTTATAGATTCCAGAGGTGTTCGAGGCGATCACGGACCGGCCGAGCCGCACCGTCGGCGTGCCCGCCGCTAGAATGCCGGCGCCGGTATTCCCGCTGCCGCCATTGCCGATCACGCTCGAATTGTCGATAGACGCGACAACCTGGCCGCCGAGGGCGGCGGTGATCGAAACGCCTTCGAGATTATTGCTGGCGACGCTGTTGGTTATCGCGGCATTCAAACTGGCGCCGGACGTCTCGACGTCGAACTGAACGCCGCGCGCATTGTTGGCCACGACGACGTGATCGATGACCCCCTTGGCGATTGGCGCGCCGCTCGTCGGAAAAAAGTCGACGCCGCCGTTATTATCGCTGACGTTTGAACTCGAGATGAGGAAACTCATCGATCCGGAGGTCGGCTGGATGAGGACGCCATCGGAGGAGAAGTGCCGGATGACGCAGTCGACGATGGTCAGCACGCCGCCGGAGTTGGAGACCACGCCGTTCTGGCCCGTTCCGAGACCGTCGATTGTCAATCCGCGCAACGTCACGGCGTCGCTCGCGCCGGCATTGATGGTGATCGCGTTCTGACCGGAAGCGCCCTGTTGAACGCCGGCCGTGCCGACGCCGTCATTGACGATGCTGATCGCCTTGGCGATCGTGATCGGTCCATAGCCGGCGGGATCGAGTACGTCGATCTCGCCGCCGCCGGCGACAATGTTGTCATGGGCGTATTGGAAGGTCCGACAAGGCGAAGTCGGCGCGCCGCAGCCGGCCTGGTCGACGCCGTGCCCGGACACCCAGGCGCGGCTCGCAGTCGGCGCAGCCTGCGCTGGGTCGACGGCCAAGCAGAAGGAAATCAGGCCGAGCGCCGTAACGGCGCTCATAAAACGACCATTCGTCATGATGATCCCCTCACAGCCCGCGAACAGGATTGTTCACGGGGCGGGGTCTATCTTACGGGATGTTTTGCGCCGCGTCCGAGGGGAAGGCCGCTTTCGGAGCGAGCCGCAATGCGGCGACCTCTGGTGTGCCGATCAGGCGTTTAGCGGAACGCGATCGGCGTCGTGGCCGGCTCCGCCGCCGTCAAATCGACGCGCTCGCCTCAGCTATTCGATGAACGCCCAGTTTTGTTCTTCGCCCGAGCGAAGGATGGCGTCGGCAATTCGCGAAATTTGGTAGCCGTCGCGGAAATTCGGCGAGGGCGTCTCGCCTTTGACGACGGCGCTGAGGATATCATGGCATTCGATGATCTTCGTCTCGCCGTAGCCTGTGCCCAAGGCCGGAATCGGCCAAAGCGCGGCGCCGTAAGGATGCGCCGGCCCGGTATAGACGGTCCGAAAGCCGCGCGCGTCCGCGGGATCGCTCGCGAACATCACCTGGAGCTCGGCGAGCCGCTCGTAGTTGAACGCGATCGAGCCCTGATCGCCGTGGATTTCGAATGTGATGAAATTGTTGCGGCCATAGGCGTTACGCGTCGCCTCGATCGAGCCGAAGGCGCCGCCGGCGAATTTCACGAGAGCGATCATCTCGTCGTCGACGTCGACCGGAGCGCGCGGCCCCTTTCCGCTCCTATCCGACGCCGCCAATTGGTCGAACCCGCCGCTTTGGACCGGGCGAGAGCCAATATGGGTTTTCACCAGGGCGTTGACGGCGACGATCTCGCCGACAAGGTAGCGGGCGAGATCGACGACATGGGTGCCGATGTCGCCGACCGCGCCCGAGCCGGCGATTTTCTTCTGAAACCGCCATGACAGGGGACCGTTCGGATCGGCGCTCCAATCCTGCAGATACGTGCCGCGAAAGGAGAGGATCCTGCCGATGCGCCCCTCGCTGATGAACTTCTTCGCCAAGGCGACCGCCGGCGTTCGCCGGTAATTGAACGCCACCATGTGAACGACGCCGGCCTTCTCGACCGCATCGAGCATCGTCTTGGCTTCGGCGCCGGTCCGCGCCAGCGGCTTCTCGCAAATGATGTGCTTGCCGGCCTCCGCCGCCGCAATCGCGATCTCGGCGTGACTGTCGTTCGGCGTGACGATGTCGACCACGTCAATGTCGTCGCGCGCGACCACGCTCCGCCAATCGGTCGAGGCCTCGTCGAATCCGTAGCGCTGCCGGCCGGTCTCGGCGAGGTCGGCCGTTACGTCGACGATCGTTTTAAGACGCGGGCGCGCCGGCGCGGGCCAGAAGAACATCGGCATGGTCGCATAGGCCATAGCGTGCGCCTTGCCCATGAAGCCGCCGCCGATCATCGCGATGTTAAGAACTTTCGTCATATCGAACAATCCTCGTCTAGAACCGTCTATTCATCCTCGCTCACCGCCTGCGCGATTGGCTGATCGCCACCGCGATCAGGATGATGAGCCCGCGCGCAATCAGCTGCTGGCTGTATTCGAGCCCCATCAGCAAGAGTCCATTGTTGATGACCCCGATCATCAGAGAGCCGATGATCGAGCCGACGACAGTGCCCGTCCCGCCGAACAAGCTGGTGCCGCCGAGCACGGCCGCAGCGATCACAGAGAGTTCGTCGCCTTCTCCCAGTTGAAACCGGCCCGAATGCAGCCGGCCGGCATAGAGCATGCCGGCGATCGCGGCGGTGAGGCTCGAAATGATCAGGACGCGCATCTTGATCGAACGCGTGTCGACGCCGCTGTAGCGGGCCGCAATTTCGCTGCCGCCCGTCGCCAAAACGCGCCGGCCGAACGTGGTGCGGCGGAGGACGATGTGTCCGACGGCGGCGATGACGACAGTCCAGAGGACCAGAATCGGAACTGGGCCGAGATTTCCGCCGCCGAACAGCCAAATGAAGCCGTCGTCGAGGATCGGAACCGACTTCGTCTGCGTCATCCACATCGCCGCGCCGCGGGCGATGCCCATCATCGCCAATGTCGTCAGGAAGGATGGGATTCCGATTCGCGTCGTCAGCACGCCATTGGCGAAGCCGACCAACGCGCCGACCGCGATTCCGGCCGCGACGCCCGCGACGGAGCCATACGCGTCGATCGTCACTGCCGCGACCAGCGAGACCAGGCCCGCAGCCATGCCGATGGAAAGATCGATTTCGCCGGCGGCGAGAACGTAGGTCATCCCGACCGACATGATCGAGATCATCGCCGTCTGACGGAGAATGTTGAGCAGATTGTTTGGATCGAGGAACCCCTTGTCGAAGAGGGTCGTCGAAAAGAAGACAAAGATGAGCGCAAAGCCGAGATAGGCGACGTATTGACGCCAATCCGTCAAGAACGACGCTCGCCGCGCCGCGGCCCCGCCGCTAGTTGCGCGCATAGGCGCGCTGAATGATCGCAGAAAGTTGGCGTTCGGCATGATTCAATTGCTCCGCGACGTCGTCGCTGGGAACAGGATCGTCGAATTCGGCGCGGGCGGTTTCGCTGACAATGCGGCCGTCGGCCATGACGAGAATGCGGTCGGCGGCGGTCAGCAGCTCGGAGAGTTCCGAAGAAATGACGAAAACCGCCTTGCCGCGTTGAGCGAGCGCGCGCACGAGCGCGACGATTTCGGCTTTGGAGCCGATATCGACGCCGGCCGTCGGCTCGTCGAGCACGAATATGTCAGGCTCGGCGTTCAGCCATTTGGCGACGACGACCTTCTGCTGATTGCCGCCTGAGAGCGTGCGAACAGCCGCGTCGCGGGAGGCGGCCCTGATCCGCAATCCGACGATTTGCCTGTCGACCGCGTCGATCGCCCGGGCCCGGGAGACGAAGGACCATGAGGCGAGGCGGTCGAGAATCGCCAGGCTCGCATTGGCCTCGACGCTGTGTTCAAGGATGAGGCCCTGCCGCAGCCTGTCCTCGGGGACGAGGACCAATCCATGCGCGATCGCGTCGCGCGGGCTGTCGATCGCGACCGGGACGCCCTTGATGCGAATCTCGCCCGCCCGCTTTGGCTCGACGCCGAACAGGATCCGCGCCAGCGCGCTGCGGCCGCTGCCAAGCAGCCCGGCCAGGCCGACGACTTCGCCGGCGTAAAGGGTGAGATCGACCTCCTCCGGTTTTCGCAGGCCGCTGATCCCTTTGGCCTCCAGGAGCGGCGCGCCGCGCGCGGCGGCCTTTCGCGCCACATCCGAGAAACCGCGCGACCTACGCCCGATAATATGCTCGATGATCTTGTCGAGCGTCAGTTCGCTCATCGGCGCGGTGATCACGCGGCGACCGTCGCGCAAGATCGTGGCGCGGTCGGCGATGCGGGCGATCTCGTCCATGCGATGCGAAACATAGATGATGGCGACGCCGTTCGATTTCAGCCGGCGCAGAATGGCGAATAGATTCTCGACTTCGCCGCTGGACAAAGCTGTCGTCGGTTCGTCGAGAATCAGCACGCGAACATCGCGCGAGATCGCCTTCGCAATCTCGGTGAGTTGTCTTTGTCCGGCGGAAAGATCGCTGACGCGCGCCAAAGGATCGATCTCGACGCCGAGCGTGGCGAACAGTTCGAGCGAACGCCGCGCCGCAGCGGCGTCGTCGATGAAGCCGAATTTTCCTTTCAGCTCGTGATTGAGAAAGATGTTTTGGGCGACGGTCAGCGTGGGCGCGAGGCTCATCTCCTGGAAGATCATGCCGATTCCGGCGCGCCGGGCTGCGTCAGGCGTGTATTCGCCGAGCGGCGCGCCGTTGATTTCGACCCCGCCCGCGTCAGGCGCGTGCACGCCATTGAGGATTTTGAGGATCGTCGACTTTCCGGCGCCATTCTCGCCGAGAAGAGCATGAATCTCGCCCGGCAAAGCTTCGAAATCGACATTCTCCAGCGCGCGCACGCCGCCGAAACTTTTCGAAACGCCGGCCAAGCGAACGGCGACGGCGGGAAGCGCCGCGGAATTCATGATCTTCCGGTCCTCTTCATTGCGATCGCTCTTTTATGCGCGCTCTGAGCATGCCGGGCTCGCCCTCGGGAGACGGCCGGCGCCGCGGCGCCGGCCGCTGAAGCGGGAAGAGGGTGGAGAACTTCCCGCCTATTTCATGCTCTTTACGACCTTGTCGGGCGCCGGCTGGTGATAAATTTCCTGCCAGGCGGCGAGCAGCGTGTCTCTGGTGATCGGCGCGGCGGGCAGCGCGACATAAGCCGGCGCCGGCTTGCCGATCAGCGCATAGGCGGCGAGCTTGGCCTCGGTCACGCCTTGATCATACGGACGCTGCGAGGCGATCCCCTTGATGAATTCGCCCTTGGCCATGGCGATCGCGACGTTCTCGCCGAGGTCCTCATTGACCACGACCAGATCGTCGCGGCCCGCAGCGCGCGCCGCCGCCATCACGCCCTCCGCCGGCACGTCCCAAACCGCCCAGATCGCGTTGAGCCGCGGATGCTCGGTGAGCAAGGCTGACGCGGCCTTCTCGGCGTCGCCGGAGAAATCCGGTCCGCCGATCCCCTGCTCGCCGACAATCTTGATGTTGGGATAGTCCTGCAGGATCGTCTTTTTGAATCCGTCATAGCGTTGGCGGGTCACGAAGAAATCGGCGGCGTGAAAGACGAGGCCGATCTCGCCCTTGCCGCCAAGCGCCTTGGCCATGAGATGGGCGGCGGCGACGCCGTTGCCGTAATTGTCGGCCGAGACCGAGCTCACGTACTCCTTACCGGCGGTGAATCCCTTCGGGACATTGTCCATGAACACCAGTTTGACGCCCTTATCGGCGGCCGCCTTAAAGGCCGCGGCGGTCGCGACCGCATCGACGGGAATGGAGACGATGATATCCGGCTTTTGCGCCATGACCGTCTCGATGTCGGCCACCTGTTTCTCGGGCTTGAAGCCGGCGTCGGTCGTCGCGATGACGTCGATCCCCTCCGCGGCGAATTGCGCTTTCAGCGCGGCCTCCTGGGCGTTCGACCAATCATTGCCGCCATAGTGGAAGACGAGCGCCGCCTTGGCGTGTTTGGCTTTGACTTTGGCGAGTTCGTCGTCGCCGAGCGTCACCGTGGACGCAGCCGCCGGCTTCTCGCCGTTCGGTCCGAGACTGAAGACCTGCGTCTTCATTTGCGCGAGCGCAGCGTCCGGATCGGTCGCATGAGCCGGTCCGGCGGCGCTGATCACAACCAGCGTCGCGCAAGCCGACAGGAGCTTGGATTTCCTCATGACATCCTCCCTTGGTTCATTTTGCCAATCGCCAGCTCAACCTGGCTTGTTCTGCGGTTCGAGCGCACGGCGAAGAAAGCCGAGGCTTTTCGCCGCCCCCTCTTTAGGATCGGGCCAGGAATCGAGCTCCGCGGTGATCCAGCCGCGGTAGTCGATCTCGGCCAGCGCTTCGAGGATCGCCGACACATCCAGGTCGCCGCGGTCGAGCGGCGTGAAGGCGAACGGCGCCTTCGTCCAGCCTTTCAAATGGACGTACGAAATCCGCTGGCGATGTCTGCGGATCATCGCCGCGACGTCGCCGCCGGCCGCCGCCAAATGCGCCGTGTCCGGGCAGAAATCGATCGAAGTCGAGGCGAATATCTTCTCCACCTCGGCAGGCCCTTCGACGATCGTCGTCAGGTGCGGGTGATAATGGGCCCTCAGTCCGCGCGTTTTGGCGATTGCGACAACCTTTTCCAGGGCTTCCGCGAGGCGTTGATGATCGCCGTCCTTCGGGCCGGCGACTCGCTTCGCGCCGCCTCCGACGACAAGATGCTCCGCGCCAAAGGCGGCCGCGGCGTCGGCTGCGCGGCCGATCCGCGCCAGCTCCTCGTCGAGAATGTCGTGAAAGATGAAGTTCGCGCCCGAATAAACGGCGACGAGCTTCAGCCGCGCCCGGTCGAGCGCAGCGCTCAACTCGCTCCGTCGGCCTTCGTAATCGAGAAGGTTTCCGTCGAAGAGTTCGACGCCCTCATAGCCGACGGCGCCGATCTCGGCGATGGCCTGGGCCATATCGCCGAATGTCCGATAGGTGAGTTCGCCGACAGACGTCACGCCGACGGCGTCGCCGCCAAGCGGGCCCCAGCAATTTGCGTGATAGGCGAGCCGCGCCTGCATCGGTTCCTCCCTGCGCCGCCTGATGCGGCTCTCGCTTAGCCGCCGGTCGCAAGATCGCGTCGCGGGCGGCGAGACATGGTTCATTTGAAGCTGGCCTTCCGCTTGGGTCAATTTAAATTTCGGCAAAAGAGGCGTGACTTTTGCTGGAAAATTATTTAGCTCATTAGTCCGCGCGCCTGCGCCTCAGTTTGGATCGGATCAATGTGAACGCCTCCCTTCTTGGCTGTCGCGGATGAGTGACGGCGACCTCGACCCCTCCCCCGGCAAGACGACGCGGCGAGTCGGCCGGCCGCGAACGCTCGAGACCGGCGGCCCCAGCCTCGCCGTGGTGCTGAATCTCATTCGGACCGGCGCGGCGACCGCCCGGCTCGACCTCGAGCGGCGCTCCGAACTTGGCCGCGCGGCGCTCGTCGACAGACTTGAGAAACTTGAAAAGCTTGGCCTTGTCGCGGAGGGCGAACTCGGCGCGCCCGACGGCGGTCGCGCGCCGCGGCACATGCAATTCGTCGCAGAGGCTGGCGCGATCCTCGTCGCGTCAATCGAGCGATCGTCGATCTCGGTTGCGCTCGCCGATCTCTCCGGCCGCTTGATCGTCGAGCATCATGAGGCCGTCGACCTCGCCGACGGTCCGGAGGCGGTTCTCGACCGCTTGACCAGTCTCTTCATCTGGTTACTGGACGAGCGCGGCGACAAGGAGCGGGTCTGGGCGATCGGCCTGGCGCTGCCCGAGCCGGTCGTCGCCGATACCAATGACGGCGATGCTTTCGGCATCGTGTCGCTCGATGCTTTGCGTTCTTGGCGCGGCTTCGACTTCGAATCCGAACTGTCCCTGCGTTTCAAGGCGCCGTGCTGGACGCGCGGCGGCGCGCAGATGATGACGTTCGGCGAATTCAAGCACGGCGTCTGCCAAGGCGCCGGCGACCTTCTCTTCGTCAGGCTGGGCCACTCGATCGGGGCGGGCATGGTCTCTGCGGGTCGTCTGCATCGCGGCGCGCAGGGCTTCGCCGGAATGATCGGCCATGCGCCGACCGGCGAGATGGACGGACAGGCCTGCCATTGCGGGGCCAAAGGCTGTCTCGAGGCGCTCGCCAGCGGCGAAGCCATTGCGCGCGAAGCCCGGTGGGCGGCGCAAGACGGCCGCAGCCGCTATCTCGCCGATATGGCCGCTCTCAATGGCGGCGTGACCGCGACGGATGTCGGGCATGGCGCGCAACTTGGCGATGCTTTTTGCGCGGACCTGTTGTCGCGTTGCGGGCGCCTGGTCGGCGAAAGTCTCGCCCCGCTCGTCAATCTTTTGAACCCGGCCTTTGTCGTGCTCGGCGGCAGCGTCGCGGAATCGGCCGACGTCTTGCTCGCCTCGTTTCGGCAGGCGATCTATCGCCGGTCGCATCCGCTGGTCACGCGCGATCTCAGAATTTTGCGCTCGCAAATGGGCGAAACGGCCGCGCTCCTCGGCGCGACGCAGCTTGTTCTCGACGAGATATTCTCTCCGGCCCGGCTCGGCGAATGGATCACGCGCGGCTCGCCGCGTCGGAGCCCTTCGTTTTTGGCTTTTTTGGAGGCGGCGCGGGCCAAGCGGCGTACGCCGACGGCTTCGCCCCCGTCTCTTGGGAACGTAACCGGCCGCGAGCCGAGCAGCCCCAAACGCTGACGAAGCGCGGCTTGCTTAATTCGGATTTTCGCGGCCTAGTCCGTTGCAGAGGGCGAGGAACAACCGCATGTCCATCACGGGCCTTGGGCCGCATGGCGAAAGGGCTGCGCCGGCCGACAAGATAAGCCTTTCCGACGCGGAGGCCGCGGCGGCGCGCGCGAGCCGATTCACGGTCGCCGTGGTTCTGCATACGACGACCAGCGATTGGTCCCGGCAGGAATTGGCGGGAATCGTGGCCACGCTCGGCGCCTATTCGGCCGCGGTGGTCGACGTCGTCGATTGCGGCTTCGATAAGCAGAAGCAGAATTCCGAGCTCCTGCGCCTCGCCAAGACCGGGATCAACGCGGTGATCAGCATCCCGATCGGCGCCGAAGGCGTCGTCGAAGGCCACCGCGCCGTGTCGACGGCAGGGAAGACTCTGGTTCTGCTCGACAACGTCCCGGCTGGGCTGATGCCGGGCGCCGATTACGCCACAATCGTCTCAGCCGACAATTTCAATCTCGGCGAAATCGCCGCCGAACTCTTGTCGCCGCACATTCCGGAAGAAGGCGTCGCCGGAATTCTCACCTATGGCGCCGATTTCTACGCGACCAATGAGCGCGAAATTGGCTTTCGCAAATGGATCGGCCGCCGGCGTCAGGACGTGACGCTCGTTCGCGGCCGGTTCGTCACGATCGAAGAAGCCGGTTCGGCCTTTGATCGCCTCCTCACCGAAAACGACGATCTCGACGGCCTCTTCGTCGCTTGGGACGTACCCGCTCTGAATGCGCTCCGCGCCATCCGCGCCCGATCGCGCAAGCTCGCCGTGACGACGGTCGACCTCGGCAATGCGGCGGCCGCGGAATTGATCGAGGGCGACCTGCTTAAAGGCATCGCCGCGCAGCGGCCCTATGATCAAGGCGCGGCGGCCGCGCTCGTGACGCTGCTCAGCCTGGTCGGCCGACGGCCGCCGCCTTGGATCGCGGCCGCAGGCATGCCGGTGACGAGCGAGGACGTGCTCGGCGCCTATCAGGTCGTCTGGCACGCGCCGGCGCCCAACGATCTCCGCGAAGCGCGCCAGCGAAGGCTTGCGCCGAGGTAGATGGAGGATCGGCGTCTTCCCCAGATACGGCCTGACCACGATGGCCAGGCGATGTCCCGTCACCCCTCCTCCACCTTTGCGCCTTCCAGCAACATGAAGCGGCCCGCTTCCGGCTCCATCACGAGCCGGCGTCTATGGAGCGCGACCACTGCGGAACGATGGCCAATAGAGACGATCGTCGTAGCCGACAGCCGCCGCGCCAAGACGTCATAGAGCTCCGCCTCCATTTTTTCGTCGACGGCCGACGTCGATTCGTCGAGAAAAAGCCAGTCCGGCCGCATCAGAAGCGCGCGAGCAAGCGCCAAGCGCTGCTGCTCGCCGCTCGACAGGCGCTGGGACCAAACATCTTCATGATCTAGCGCCCCCGCGAGATGGCCGAGGCGGACATCGGTGAGCGCGACGCGAATATCCTCGTCCGGATAGGTCCCCGGAACCGCCGGATAGGTCACCGCAGATCGCAACGTGCCGATCGGTATGTAGGGTTTCGGCGGCGCAACCATCACCTGGACGCCCGCCGGCTTGCTGATGCGGCCCTCGCCATACGGCCAAACGCCGGATATGGCGCGGAAGAGTGTCGACTTGCCCGAGCCCGACGGGCCTGTGACGGCGACATTTTCGCCCTGCTTGAGCGTCAATTGTTCGACTTCGACGATTTCCCGGCGGTCGGGCAGCGATAGACGGACGTCTTCGAGACCAATCGCGCCGGCGCTGGCTGCGACAATGGCCTGAGCGGGACCCGCCTCGGCCAGCGCCTGCGCGTGATCGATCGCCGAGTCGAAGGAGTTGAGACGATCGACCACCGATTTGAAGCTCGCGAGATAGGTGTAGTAATTGACGAAGAACGTCAGCGCGTTCGACACCTGCCCGAACGCTTGCGCGGTTTGCGTCATCGTGCCGAGCTCGATCTTGCGAGCGAAGTAGAACGGCGCCGTGAAGACGAACGGGATCACCGGCGAGAGCTGGCCGAACATTTGCGTGAACGCCGTCACGCGCATGCGCCGGAAGATGACGGTGAGATAATTGGCGACGAGCGCGGCGAAGCGCCGGCCGAGAATGGTTTTCTCCGCCTCTTCGCCGTTGAGAAGCGCGACCTGCTCGGTATATTCGCGCAGTCTTGCGAGCGAGAAGCGGAAATCGGCCTCCATATGCTGGCGTTGGAAATAGAGGCCGATCAGCGGCCGCCCAATGAGGTGCGTGATGACTGTTCCCAACGCCGCATAGATCAATGCGACCCAGAACAGGAAACCGGGTACGACGATACCGGCGCCCGGAAAAGTGAACGACTCGGAGAGGTCCCAAAGCACGACCGAGAACGATACGAGCGTGGTGACCGTCGAAATCAGCAAAATGGAGAAATCGTAGAGTCCGTACCCGGCGTTGGAGCCGTCCGAGCCGCCGTTGATGAAGCGGAAAATATCCTCGGAAATGCGCTGGTCGGGGTTGTCGGTTTGCCCCTCGACCAGGCTGATCCGGTAATGATTATGCCGGTTGAGCCAGCGCGAAACGAAGTGATCCGTCAACCAAGTCCGCCAGCGGATCACCAAAATCGACTGGACGAAGAACTCGATGACCGTCATCGCCACATAGGTGAAGGCGTAGGGCGTGAAGACGAGCAGAAGCTCATGCCAGAACACCGCCTCGTTGCGGGTCTGGATAGCGTCGAACCAGGCGCGGTTGAAGAAATTCAAGCGCACCGTGATCGCGACCTCCGCCTGGTTGATGACGACGAGAAAGACGACCATCGCCGCGGCGAGGCGCCGCTCCATCGCGGCATAGGCGGGGAATGGCCAGAGGCGGACGCGCACAGTCTCGCCGGCTTTGAAGTAACGATCGGCGATGCGCGTGATCTGCGCCACGGTCGGAAACTGCGCCACCACATAGACCAAGATCGAGAAGATCGCGACGGTCAGCGCCAGGGATTCCGGCGGCGTCTCCGGCGCGAGAGTTGGCGGCCAAAGTCCCGCCCGCGCGACCAGGTGGGCGGTCCCGAAAGCCACGGTTTCGGTCGAGAAGACGCCGACGAAAATTTTGAGAAAGCTCGATATTCCCGCCGAGCGGAAGGTCGTCGCCGCGCAGATCAGCGCCACGACGCCGAGCGCCATGGCGGGGAAGTCCATCTGAAGCGCTGGCTGGACCAGCGCTGCAAGGCCAAACAGCGCAACGGCGATGCTCAACGGCTTCATGTGACCTGCGGAGTTTGAGGCCTAGTCGATCGCAAGCGCAGCCCGCCCGCTTAACCGCCAAGCGGCGGCTTCCCTTTGCGAAACATTCGTTTTGACCGGCTCATCATCTCATAGGCTGATCGGCTTGCAAATGGAGGCGGCGGAGGGCCGCCCACCGAGGGAGCGGCGCCCGGACAATCGAAATCCGGGCCGTACCGCTTCGATAAGCGATGGGCGGGCGCGGCAGGCGCTGTGAGCCGTCTCCGAACGCCAAACCGCACGGGCGTCGCTCGAAGCGAACGCAGGGCTTTGGCGCGTCAGATTGACGCAATGAGCGTCGGCGCGCCCGATCCTCGTCCGATCGGCGGGAACAAAGCGCCGACATGTCCGTTTTGCGCCTGTTCATCAACGATCGCGCTTCCTTCATCCACGCCATTCGACAGGGCGCCGCAACGAAGAATTCCGGTGGCGGTATTTGGTCCGAAGGCGAATTTAGCCGTCAACGCGGCGTTGGTCGGCGCCGGCGGACTGTTTTTGACGCTGCTCCTGATGATCTGGGTAGTTCCGGTATCCGGCTACAACACGTTGGAGAGGTACGTTCCCGTACAGCCCGTTCCTTTCAGCCATAAGCATCACGTCAGCGGCCTTGGACTCGATTGCCGTTATTGCCACGCGACGGTCGAGGTCTCCCAGAACGCCGGCATGCCGGCGACCAAAGTCTGCATGACCTGTCATTCGCAAATCTGGACCAATGCGGCTCTGCTCGCGCCGGTGCGTCAGAGCTTGGCGGAAGACAAATCGCTGCGTTGGACGCGCGTCTACACCCTCCCCGATTACGTCTATTTCGATCATAGCATTCACATCGCCAAGGGCGTCGGCTGCACCGAGTGCCATGGCCCGATCGGCGATATGCCGCTGACCTGGAAGGCGACGACTCTCTACATGAGCTGGTGTCTCTCCTGTCACCGCAATCCGGCGCCGCATTTGCGCCCGCTCAACGACGTGTTCGATCCGCATTGGCGCCGCTCTCCCGAGACGCCCAGCGGAGCGCAGCTCATGGCGGCCTATCACATCCATCCCAAAACCTTGAGCGATTGCGGGGTCTGCCATCGATGAACGGGCCGGGCGAAAAGTACTGGCGCAGCCTCGAAGAGCTGGCCGAGAGCCCCGATTTCGCTGACGTCGTCGAGCGCGAGGCGCCTCGCTTTCGTCATCCGTCGAGCGGGTATGATCGACGGCGTTTCCTGCAATTGATGGCCGCCTCGATCGCGCTTGGCGGGCTTACCGGCTGCGGCTCAGAGGCCAATCTCCGCCAGCTTCTGCCCTATGTCGAGCAGCCGCCCGGCATCGTGCCGGGCCGCTCGCGTTACTACGCGACCGCGACCACATTGAACGGCTACGCCACAGGCGTGCTGATCGCGCATCAGATGGGCCGTCCGGTCAAGGTCGAGGGCAATCCGGATCACCCGGCGAGCCGAGGCGCAGCCAGCGCGATCATGCAGGCGAGCATCCTCAGCCTTTATGATCCGCAGCGCGCGCAATCGATCGTCGGCGCCGGCCAAGTCGAAACCTGGCAGGGTCTCCTCACGGCGCTGCACGAGAAGCGGTCAATCTTCGAGACGAATCACGGCGAGGGGTTGGCGCTGCTGACCGGCGCAGTGACGTCGCCGTCGCTCGCGGCGCAGATCGCCGACCTGCAGAAGCAATTTCCCGCAATGCGCTGGCGCCAATGGGAGCCGCTCGCGGCCGAGGATCAATCGGCCGCCCTTCAACAAGCCTTCGGCCGTCCGGTCGAGACGACATTCAATCTCGACGCCGCCGACGTGATCTTCGCGATCGAGAGCGATCTCATCTCCGCTGCGCCCGGCTGGCTCTCCTATGCTCGGCAATTCGCCGCGCGCCGCCGTCCGGCCGAGAGCGGCGGCGCAATGAGCCGCGTCTACGCGATCGAGAGCGCGCCGACCCTGATCGGCGCCAAGGCCGACCACCGCTTGGCGCTCCGGCCCGCCGAGATCGATGCGGCAGTGCGGATCGTCGCAGCGACGATCGGCGCCGGACCGCAAGAATGGGCCGAGATCGAAATCGGCAACGCCGCCTGGTTCAAGGCCGCGGCCGAAGATCTCGCCCGGCACAAGGGACGCGCCCTCGTCCATGCCGGCCGCGAGCAGCCGCGCGAGATTCACTTACTCGCCGCGGCGATCAATGCTGCGCTTGGCGCTTTCGGCGCGACGATCAGCGCCATCGAGCCTGTCGTCGCCTCACCGGCGCCGTCTCTGCAGTCCTTGCGCGAGCTCGTCGACGCTATGAAGGCCGGCCGGATCGATACGCTGGTCATGCTCGATACGAACCCGGTCTATGCCGCGCCGGCCGATTTCGAATTCGCCGAGGCGCTCCGCCGGGTCAAGTTTTCGGCCTGCCTGTCGCTCTATGCCGACGAGACGGCGACCGCTTCCACTTGGCGCGCGCCGCTCGCGCACGAATACGAGACCTGGAGCGACGCGCGCGCTTTCGACGGGACAATCACGATCCAGCAGCCGCAAGTGCGCCAGCTCTATGGCGGCCATTCGGCTCATGAAATATTGGCTGCGCTGCAAGGCGACACCCAGCCGGAGTCTTACGTCCTGCTGCGCGATTACTGGCGCGCCAGGGCGCAACAGGAAAATCGCGGCGAGTTCGAGCAATTCTGGCGCGAATCGTTGCGCGTCGGCGTCATCGCGAACAGCGCCGCCGCAACCGTGTCGGCGCCCACGCAGGTCAATCTCGCGGCGAGCGTCGGCGCGCCGGCGCGCAAGACCTCCGCGATCGAGCTCCTGTTTCGGCCGGACGAAGCCGTTTGGGACGGCCGCCTTGCCGACAACGCGTGGCTGCTCGAAACGCCGCGGGCCTTCACCCGGTTGACCTGGGACAACGCCGCGCTGATCGCGCCCGCGACCGCGCGGCGCTTGGACGTGGTCGAGGGCGACATGCTGGAAATTACGGCCGGCGCCGGCAAGCTAAAGGCGCCCGCGTTCGTACTGCCTGGTCACGCGCCGGACTGCGTGACCCTGCCGCTCGGCTTCGGCCGGCGCGCCGGCGGCCTCAGCGTCGGACAAGGCTTCGACGCATATCGTCTGCGCGCGGCGGCGACGCCGTGGGTCGCCGCCGCGACCTCGGTCGCCAAAACCGGCGAAAGGGTTCCGCTGGCGACAGTGCAAGGCCACGACCGCGTCGCCGGGCGCGACTTGATCCGCGAGGGCGCCCTCGCCGACTTCCAGAAGCATCCAGACTTTCTTCGGCAAAAGCCGACCGAGGAATCCCTTTATCCAAGCTACGACTATCCGGGCGCAGCCTGGGCCATGGCCATCGATCTCAACTCATGCATCGGGTGCCAAGCCTGCGTCGTCGCTTGTCAAGCCGAGAACAATGTGCCGATCGTCGGCAAGGATCAGGTCCTCGATCGTCGGATCATGCATTGGCTGCGGATCGATAGGTATTATTCCGGCTCCGCCGACGCGCCCGACGTCGCGTTTGAGCCGATGCCCTGCATGCATTGCGAGAACGCGCCGTGCGAGGTCGTGTGCCCGGTTCATGCGACGGTTCACGACCACGAGGGGCTGAACCTCATGGTCTATAACCGCTGCGTCGGGACGCGGTTCTGCTCGAACAACTGCCCTTACAAGGTGCGGCGCTTCAATTTCTTCGGCTATTCCGACCGTACTGACCGGCCGCCTGAATCGTGGAATCCCGAAGTGTCGGTGCGCGGCCGCGGCGTCATGGAGAAATGCACTTACTGCATCCAGCGCATCCGGGCCGCGGAGATCGACGCCGACCGCGACAATCGCAAATTGCGCGACGGCGACGTTGTCACGGCTTGTCAGCAGAGCTGCCCGACCCAGGCGATCGTCTTCGGCGATCGGAACGACCGCGCCAGCGCCGTCGCCAAACGCAAGGCCTCGCCGCTCGATTACACGCTTCTCGACGAACTCAACACGCGGCCGCGAACGAGCTACGCCGCAATGATCCGCAATCCGAATCCGAGCATTCCGAGCGACGCGACATGACCCTCGCCACGGACGATCCCGGCGCTCTGCCGATCGTGCGGCCCGGCGTGACGTTGACCTCCTTGAGCGAGACGGTGAGCGGCCGCCTGCTGAGCCGGCGTCCCCCGCTTTGGTGGTGGATCGGCTTCGGCTTCGCTTCGATGCTGCTGCTGGTCCTCATCGTCGCTGTCGTCAATCTGTTCGTCGCCGGCATCGGCATTTGGGGAGTCAACATACCGGTCGCCTGGGGCTTGGCGATCGCCGAATATGTCTGGTGGATCGCGCTGGCGAGCGGCGGCACGATCATTTCGGCGCTGTTCTATCTGACCCGGTCGCCGTGGCGAGCGGCGACCAATCGCATCGCCGAGACCATGCTTCTCTCGGCTGCGGCTTGCGCCGGCCTCATGCCGATCCTCCATCTCGGCCGCCCCGGCCTGTTCTACTGGCTGTTTCCCTACTCCACCGTGATGGGCGTCTGGCCGCAGGTGCGCAGTCCCCTCTGGTGGGACTTCACCTGCCTGCTTTGCTACATCTTGATGTCGATCATGTACTACTATGTCGGGCTGGCGCCGGACCTCGCCACCGTCCGCGACGTGGCGAAGGGGCGCGCGCGCAGAATGTTCTATGGCGTTCTCGCTTTGGGTTGGCGCGGCTCGGCTCGACATTGGCGCAAGCACCAGACCGTGTACGGGATCATGTCGGCGATCATGGCGCCGATGGTCGTCTCGGTGCATAGCGTCGTCGGCCTCGACTTCGCCGCCGGCCTCACGCCAGGTTGGCACTCGACCCAGTTCCCGCCCTATTTCTTCTTCGGCGCGGTCATTTCCGGCACCGCGCTCGTCGCCATGCTGACGATCCTCGTGCGCTGGGGCTATGGTCTCGAAGGCGTCATCACCGACTATCATATCAACGCGCTCGGCAAGTTGGTCCTGCTCGGCAGCGTCATGCTCGCCTACGCCTATTTGTTCGAGGCTTGGGGGCCGATCTACGGCGCCAACGTCGCCGATCGCACCGAGTTCGCCTCGCGGATATTCGGCTTCACGGCGCCGGCCTATTGGGGAAAGGTCGCGCTCAACATCGTCGTCCCGCAAGCGTTGTGGTTTCCAGCGGTGCGCCGCAGCAAGCCGGCATTGTTTGTGATTTCCGGCGGGATCATCGTCGGCATGTGGCTCGAACGCTACATCATCGTCGTTTCGAGCCTGCACCGCAATTACATGCCGTCCTATTGGGGCGACTATTATCCGACCGTGTGGGATTGGGCGATATTGGCGGGCTCGATCGGCCTGTTCCTGACCTTGTTCTTCGCCCTGCTGCGGATCGTGCCGATTGTCGCCATGTCCGAAGTGCGCGAAATCATCGCCAAGGACGGCGCGCCATGACGGAGAACGATACCTTCGCCATAATCGGCGTCTTCGCTTCGTCACGGGCGATGGTGGAGACGGCGCGCCAGTTGCGCGGGCTGGGCCTGAGGACGATCGAAGCCTATACGCCCTATCCCGTCGAGCAACTCGCCGAAACGCTCCGTCTCAGGCGCGGCGGTCCATTGGCCTGGACAATGGCGGCTGGCGCCTTGGTTGGAGCTTCTTGCGGCTATTTCATTCAGTATTGGGACGAATGGCTCAACTATCCGCTCAATGTCGGCGGCCGGCCTCATAATAGCTGGCCGGCTTTCACCGTCGGCGCATTTGAAATCACCTTATTGTTCGCCGTGGCCGCCGGTTTTTTCGGCTTATGGTTCGCGTGCGGCCTGCCGCGCCTTTACGACCCCCGGCTCGACTCTGAGGCTTTCGACCGCGCCTCCGCCGACCGTTTCGTCCTGCGCGTCGAAGCCCGCACGCGTCAGGTCGCGCGCGAGTCGATCCGGCAGGTTTTCGAGGCCCACGGCGCCGAGCGGATCGAGGAGGCCGCCGCATGACGGTGCGGTCGGCGATCCTTCTCTCCGCCTTGGCGATCGCTCTTGCCGCCTGCGACAACATGGCCAATCAGCGCAAGCGCCTGCCTTACGAATTGCCCTACGGGGAGCAAGCGAAGAATTGGCCGGCTTTGCCCCCAGACGGCGTCGTCGCGCGCGACGAAGAGCCCGTCTCGCCGCCGCCTGTGACCATGTCGCTGCTCAAGCGCGGCCAGGAGCGCTTCGACATCTATTGCACGCCCTGCCATAGCCTGATCGGCGACGGCGACGGCATGATCGTCCATCGCGGCTTCCCGCGGCCGCCCTCCTATTCGATCCAGCGTCTACGCGACGCCCCGGCGCAGCATTTCTACGACGTGATCGCCAATGGCTACGGCGTGATGTTTCCTTACGCCGATCGCGTCGCGCCGGCGGATCGCTGGGCGATCGTCGCCTACATCCGCGCGCTGCAGGCGAGCGCCGACGGTCGCCTCGACGATGTTCCGCCCGACCAACGGGGGACGTTGCAATGAGCGGCGACTGGAATTGGCGAAGCTTGAATCTCGGCGCGCTCGCCGCGTTCGCCGTCGGCTCGGTCGGCTGCGGTCTGGGCGCGACGGTCGATCTCGACGGGTTCAGCCGCGCTTGGCTCTGCGCGTACTTGTTTTGGCTTGGCCTGCCGCTCTGCGGCGTCACCCTTGTCTTGGTTCACGATCTCACCGGCGGGAATTGGATGGCGAGCGCACGGCCGGCGCTCAATGCGGCGATCGCGACGATGCCGCTCGCGGCGCTCGCCGGCATTCCCGCCTTCGTCCGCCTCCATGCGCTCTATCATTGGGTCGATCCCGGCCGCCAGCTCGACAACGCGTTCTATCTGAATTCGGCGGCCTTCTATTTGCGCTATGCGATCGACGTCGCGCTCTGGTGCCTTATCGCCGCGTTCGCCTTGTGGACGCCGCGCGGCGCAGCGACGCCGATCGCGCCGGCCCGATCTTGGATCAGCGCAATCGGGCTGATCGCCCTGGCTTTGTCGGCGAGCTTCGCATCGATCGACTGGATTTTGTCGCTCGAACCGGCGTTCTGGTCCTCGATTTTTCCGATGATCGTCGCCGCCGGCTGGTTCAACGCCGGCCTCGCCCTGGTCGTTCTGGCGATGGCGGCCGCGGGCGTCGAGCGCCGCCACATGGCCGATCTCGCCGCCATTCTGCTCGGCACGACCATTTTCTGGGCCTATGTCGAGTTCATGCAGTTCTTGATCATTTGGGAGGAGAATCTCAAGACGGAAATCCAATGGTATTTGCCGCGCTTCGCCGGAATATGGCTGCCGACAGCGTTTGTCGGTCTGGCGCTCGGCTTTGTCGTCCCTTTCTTCGTATTCGTGACCACGGCCGGCAAACATAGTCGCGCGGCGGTCGCGGCGGTTTGCGCGGCGATTTTGGCGAGCCGGGTCGCCGATCAATGGTGGCTGGTCCTGCCGGAATTTTCTCCCGGCGGCCCATTCTGGCTCGACGTAGCGGCGATGCTCGCGCTTGGCGGGCTGATGCTCTTGCTCTTCTTCGCCGGCCTGCGGGCGCGATGGTCCGCGGCGGCGACTGCGACATTGGCGCGCAGACATGGCTGAGTTCGATCAACAGAGGGCTGTCAATCCGGAGACCGCGTACGAGCCCACCGACTGGCCGCTGCGCCCAATCGCATGGATCGCCGCCGGCAGCCTCCTCGTCTTAGCGGCCGCTGTCGGGACGATGATCTGGGCCTATCCGCGCAGCCTGAGCGACGTCAGCCGCAAACGGACAATCGAGCCGCCGGCGCCGCAGCTTCAGATCGATCCGGCCGCGGACCTCGCCGCGTTGCGCGGCGAGAAGGAAAAGAAACTCGACACCTATTACTGGATCGACAAGCAAAAAGGCGTCGTCCACATCCCGATCGATCAGGCGATGCAAAAGGTCGTCAAAAGCGGGCTCGACGGATTCCCGAAGGCGCAGCCATGAAACCCGCTATTCTCGCCCTCGCCTTGGTTTCGATGATCGCCGCCGGCGCGGTCGAGCGCCGCGCTTGGGCCGAGGACTTCTCCGACCTCGCCTTCGATCCGCGCTCCGGGGCCCAATTGCCGCTCGCCGAAAGCTTCGTCGACGAACGCGGCCAGGCGGTCACGCTGGGACGGTATTTCAACGGCAAGCCCGTCGTGGTCATCCTCGACTATCTTCGCTGCAAGACCCTCTGCGGGTTGACGCTCGCCCATGTCATGACTGCTCTGGGCGCGCTGCCGCTCGAAGCCGGCCGGGACTATCAATTCGTCGCCTTGAGCATCGATCCGCGCGACAGGCCCGCCGACGCCGGCGCGGCCAAGGCCAGATATCTCGCCCTTTACGGCCGGGCAGGCGATTCTGGTGTGCATTTCCTGACCGGATCGGGAGAAGGCTCGCGCCGAGTCGCGGAGGCGATCGGCTTCCGCTATCGATACGACGCCGCGCTCGATCAGTATGTCCATCCGGCCGGTTTCGTCATCGCCGCGTCGGACGGGCGGGTCGGCCGCTACGTGCTCGCCGTCGCCCCGTCGCCCGCCGAACTCGAGGGCGATCTTCGAGACGCCGCAGCCGGCCGTGCGGACGGTCCGCTGAAACGATTCTTTCTCCTTTGTCGTGTCGAGGGCGCCGCGCTCGGTCGCTACACCGCGCCCATTCTCGTCGCCTTCGGCCTCGCCAATCTCGCCGCTGGCGTCGGGTTGATCGTCCTTTTCGGCGCAATCCGACGCCGGCTCGCCGGTTGATCGAGATGTACCAGTGGCTCCCCTTCTGGCCGCCGATCAGCTCCAAACAGGGAATCGTGGTCGACGACCTGGTCATCGCCGAGGTCGTCGTCTCGACGCTCATCGTGCTGACGGTCTTCGGCATGATGGTGACGTTCTGCGTTCGTTACCGACGCGGCAGCCAGGCGTCGCGGGCCCATCTGATGCGGAAGACGTGGCGCATCGAGATCGGTTGGACGGTCGCGACCCTAATCGCCTTTCTCGCGCTCTTCGCCTGGGGGGCAGACATCTATGCTTGGCTGTTTCGGTCGCCGCCCGGCGACATCGAAATCTACATCGTCGGCAAGCAATGGATGTGGAAGGTCCAGCATCCCGGCGGCCAGCGCGAGATCAACGCGCTCCACGTTCCGACCGGCAAGACGATCAGGCTGGTTTTCGCTTCCCAGGACGTGGTGCACAGCTTCTTCATCCCCGCTTTCCGCATCAAGCACGACGTCGTGCCGGGAACAAACGAGACGCTGTGGTTCAAGGCCGACCAGCCGGGCGTCTATCGCTTCGAATGCACGCAATATTGCGGCGATCAGCACGCGACCATGACGGGCGAAGTGACCGTCATGACGCCGAGCGATTATGAACACTGGCTGACCGATCAGGGCGTCGGCCAATCCCTGGCCGAACAAGGCGAGTCCTTGTTCCGGCAATATGGCTGCAGCGGCTGCCACGGGCCGAACAGCACGGTTCATGCCCCGAGCCTGAACGGCCTCTATGGCGGCTTGGTTCATCTCCAGGACGGATCGGTGCGGCGCGCGGACGAAGCTTACCTGCGCGATTGCATCCTCGAGCCGCGCACCTTCACCGTCGCCGGCTACCCGCCGGTCATGCCGAATTTTTCCGGCCAGATCGGCGAGGACGATCTGATGAAGTTGATCGCCTATATCCAATCGCTTGCCCATAGGAGCGCGTCATGGCGATGATCGCGGCCGAGGCCGAACCCACCTATCTCGACAACGAGAACACGATCGCGTCCTGGCTTCTGACCAAGGACCACAAGCGCATCGCGCTCATGTTCCTGGCTTCGATCACCGCTTTTTTCTTCGTCGGCGGCTTCGCCGCCACGCTGATCCGACTACATCTGGCGACGCCGAACGGGCTTTTGCAGCCGTCCATGTACAACCGCATGTTCACCATGCACGGGGTCATCATGGTCTGGTTCTTCCTGATCCCGTCGATCCCGACCACGCTCGGCAATTTCTTGATCCCACTGATGATCGGCGCGCACGATCTCGCCTTTCCCCGGATCAACCTGATGAGCTGGTACGTCTTCAATTTATCCGGCCTCGTCCTTCTCTACGCATTGATCATGGGCGGGGTCGATACGGGCTGGACTTTCTATACGCCCTATTCGACCTCGTTCTCGAACGGTTATGTCTTCGCCGCGGCGCTCGCCGTGTTCGTCAACGGCTTCTCGTCGATCATGACCGGCCTCAATTTCGTCGTCACGATCCATCGGCTGCGCGCGCCCGGGATGACCTGGGACCGCTTGCCGCTGTTCATCTGGGGCATTTACTCGGTCAGCATCGTCATGCTCCTGGCGACGCCGGTACTGGCGATGGACACGCTGCTTCTGGCCGTCGAGCGCTTCGTCGGAACCGGCATGTTCGATCCGCTCCGCGGCGGCGATCCCCTCCTTTGGCAGCACATGTTCTGGTTCTACTCGCATCCTGCCGTCTACATCATGATCCTGCCGGCAATGGGCCTGGTGAGCGAACTCATCGCCTGCTACGCGCGCCGTCCCATTTTCGGCTATTCGGGCATGACGATCGCGATGATGGCGATCGCCATCCTGAGCTTCTTCGTCTGGGCGCACCATATGTTCGTCGCGGGAATCTCGATCTATTCCGCGATCTTGTTCTCGTTGACGACTTTCTTCGTCGCCGTGCCCTCGGCGATCAAGGTGTTCAATTGGACCGTCAGCCTGCATAAAGGCGCGATCATCTTCGACGCGCCCATGCTCTACGCCCTGGGCTTCGTCCTGTTGTTCACGATCGGCGGCGTGACCGGCCTGATGCTCGCAACGCTCGGCGTCGACGTGCCCGTGCACGACACCTATTTCGTCATCGCGCATTTCCACTACATCATGGTCGGAGCGACCGTCAGCGCCTTTTTCGGCGGCGTGCATTTCTGGTGGCCGAAAATGACCGGCCGCCATTACCCGGAAGCTTGGGCTCGCTTCGCTGCGATCCTCGCTTTCGCCGGATTCAATCTGACGTTTTTTCCACAATACATTCTTGGCAATCTCGGCATGCCCCGACGCTATTACACCTATCCGGCGGAATGGCAGTCGTGGAACCTCCTCTCTTCCGCCGGCGCCTCGATTCTGGCCGTCGCTTATGCATTGCCCCTCTTCTATCTCGGCTGGTCGCTTTTCTACGGCAAGCGGGCCGACCCCAATCCCTGGCGAGCGACCGGTCTCGAATGGCTGACGCCGTCGCCGCCGCCGAAGGACAATTTCGAGCACACGCCGACAGTGCTCATCGGACCTTACTCGTACGATCCCGAGAGCGATCGCTACACGACTCAGGACGGCGTTTCTCATGCCTAGCGCCACAATCCGGCCCGAGACGCAATATGCGACGCTTCACCAACAAGGCGAGGCCGCGCAACTCGGCATGTGGGTCTTTCTTGCGACCGAAACCTTATTTTTCGGCGCGCTCATCTTCACCTACTATCTCTACCGTATCTCCTATCCGGAGGCGATCGCCCACGCTTCTGAAGATACGGTCCTCTGGTGCGGCAGCGTCAATCTCGCCTTGTTGCTGACCAGCAGTCTGACGATGGTTCTGGCGATCAACGCGGCGGCGCAAGGCCGCCGCGGCGCCGCGATGGCCTTGCTGCTGGCGACGATCGTTCTCGGCTTTTGCTTTCTCGGCGTCAAAGGCTACGAATATGCCGCCGATTATTCCGACAAGGTTGTGCCGGCGGTGAACTTCACGCTCAAGCCCGGGGAGCCGCCGGCCAGCGAATTGTTCTGGATCTATTACTTCGTGGCGACCGGCCTCCACGCGATCCACGTCACGACCGGGCTCGGGCTTTTGCTCTATGTCTTCTGGCGTCTCCGCCAAAGGCGGGTCACCGCCGCCTATTACGCCCCGATCGAAGTGGTCGGATTGTACTGGAGCTTCGTCGACACGGTGTGGATATTCCTTTTCCCAACGATCTATTTGGCGGGACGACTATGAACGTCGAGGCAAAAGAGGCGAAGTCCCTCCCTTTCATCATCGCCTGGCTGGTTCTCCTGATCCTTGCCGGGCTGAGCGTATTCAGCGCCTTTCAACGCCTCGACGTCTGGGCGCCGATCGTCGAGTTCGGCGTCGCCGCATGCCAGGCGTTGATCGTCTTTCTCCTGTTCATGCGGCTGAAGGGTCCGCCGTCGCTCAAATGGGTATTCGCCGGCGCCGGCTTCTTCTGGCTGCTCTTCCTCTATGGGCTCAGCATGACCGACTACGCCACGCGCCGCGGCTGGCCGACTGGCGGCTAGTCTAAAACCGAGGCGCGGCGAATGCCGGTTCGAGCCGGCGTCCCGCCGGCCGTCAACCGGCGTCGCGGCCCTCCGCCGGCCCTTCCGCCTGGGCGCGGCTCGCTCTTCTCTGCAGCGCTTCGCGGCCGGCGAGGGCGAGCACGACGATCACCACGACGCCCTGCACCATGTCCTGCGAACCTGGGGGCAATTGCATGATCTGCATCAGCGTGACGATCAAGATCAGGAGGACGCTGGCGCAGAAGACGCCGATCGCGGTCGCATATCCGCCGAAAATCAGCGTGCCGCCGACCACGACCGCCGCGACCGACTGAAGAAAATAGGCCTGGCCCATTTCCAGGAAAGCGCCTCCGACATAGGCGCCGAGGACGAGGCCCATCAAGGACGCCAGCACCGAGGAAATGACGAAGGTCGCGACGACGACCCGGGAGACGCGAATCCCGGCGAGGCGGGCCGCAACATGATTCTGCCCGACCGCGCTCAGAGTTTTTCCGAACGCGGTGAAGCGCAGGACCAACTCGCTCGCGGCGACAAGCGCGAGGCAAAGCAACATCATAATCGGCGCGCCGAAGACGCGGCCCGCGGCGATCTCCTTCAAGGCGGGACTTACGGCGAAACCATGAATCGCGCGATTGCTCAGCAAGGTGGCGGTCGCGAGCACATAACCGGTCGCCAAGGTCGCGATTATCGCCGGCACCCGCAAGCCGACGACCAGGGCGGCGTTGAACGCGCCGACGGCGAGGCCCAGACCCAATGCGGCCAGTACGCCCCAGCCGAGATTCGCGTCTTGGCCCCTCACCGTCAAAAGCGCGACATAGGCGCTGAGGGTCACGACAGAGGCGATGGACAAGTCGATATTGCCGCGGCCCGCCGCCACGACGAACATTTGGCCGACGCCGACCACGGTAAGAAAAGACGCCGAAAGGAGAATTCCTGACAATGAGGCGATGCTGAACCGATCGGTGACCGCCGAGAGAAGGGCCCAGGAGATCAGCACCGCCAGGGCCGACCAGATCCAACGGTTGCCCTGCGCCCAATCGGACACGCTTCGCGGCGCGATCATGTCTCGTTCCGGCGGTCGGCGACCGAACGCATCGCCAGCAGGGCGATCAGCACGAGCCCTTGGGCCGCGGCGTTGAAGTCGCTGCTCACCCCGAGCGCGCCCAGCAGAGCGCCGATCAGCGCCAGCGTCACCGCGCCGATGACCGCGCCGACTGGCGAGACGATTCCGCCGGCGAGCGCGCAACCGCCCATCACGACGGCGGCGACGCTGAGCAGCGTGTACGAATTGCCGGAATTGATGTCGCTGGAGGCGTTGATCGCGGTGAGCGACAGACCGGCCGCAGCAGAAAAAAGGCCGGCGATGAAGTAGCGGATGAGGGCGAAGCGCAGCGGCGGCCAGCCTGAGGCCGCCATCGCCGCCGGATTGCCGCCGAAGCCGCGGAGCGCCACGCCGAGCGGCGCACGGTCGAGAAGGACGCCGATAGAGGCGGCGACAGCGATGAGGACGACCGAGGTCGGGACGTCGGCGCCGAGCGACCAATTGGTCAAAGCGGTCAGCCAATCGGGACTGGCGCCGCCCGGGGTCGGTTGAATCGAGTAGCCGATCCCGGCCCAAATGAACGAGGCGCCCAGCGTCACCACGATGGCGGGAATCTTGCGGAGCTGGATGATCGCGCCGATCGAGGCGTAGGCGATCAGCGCAGCGATGATCGCTGCCGCGCCCGCCCAGGGCCGATCATAGAGCCAAGTCGCGCTCAAGACGCTGATCAGCCCGGCGAAAGCGCCGACGCCAAGATCGATCTCGCTGCCGCCGACGACGAACATCTGCGCTTCGGTCACCAGCACGAGCGAGAGCGCCGGCATCAACAGCAGGTCGACGCCGAACACGGACGCGACCGACGGATTCGCCACGGTCATGATCGCCAGGACGAGCGCCAGACCGATGAACGGCGCGGCGTCGACGAGGCGACGCAAAGATTGCGATTGGCCTTTGCGCTGGGGCCCGCCGCGTTGCTCGCGCGCCGCGCCGAGGTGAGAAAAAGACGCGGCGACGATCGCTTCTTCCGTGAGGCTTGGACCGCTCAACTCGCGAACGATCCGGCCATTGGCGAGGACCAGCACCCGATTGCAGGCGAGGAGCTCGGCGTCTTCCGTCGTATGCCAGATCAGGGTGCGCCCTTCGCGCGCCAATTCGCCGCACAGGCGGTAGAAGTCCTGCTTCGTCGCAATATCCACGCCGCGGGTCGGATCGTCTAACAGAATGATCGGCGTATCCGCGGCCACCGCGCGAGACAGCAGGACCTTTTGTTGATTGCCGCCGCTCAATTCGAGAATGCGGGAGCGGAAGCGCTCGGCGTCCAGGCGAAGCCTTTGCGCGGACGGCGTCGCCGCGATCGCCTCGTTCTTGTCCAGAACGAATCCGAGCGCGCTCCGCCGGGCGACGCGGCCAATCGCAATATTGGCGAGCACGCTCCATAGCGGAAACACGCCCTCTTTCTGCCGGTCGCCTGAGACGTAGCTCGCGGCCTCCAGCCGGCTCACGCCGTCGCGCGCCTTGGGGGCGCTCTCGAAGATGGCGCGCAGCAGGTCCTTCTGACCGTGGCCCTCGAGCCCGGCCAAGCCGATGATTTCGCCGCGGCGCAGGCTGATCTCAGGTCCGACGACGAAACGGCCGCCGATGCGGGCGACTTCTTCCTCCGCGCTCGCCGCTCGCTCGAAGCGATGGTGCGCCGCCCCGGCGTCGCCGCCCATCAATTCGACCAACCGGCTGACCGAGGATTGCGCGACCGCGCCCTGCCACGCGACCCGGCCGTTGCGCAGGACGACGACGCGCGAAGCAACGTCGACGATTTCCTGGAGCTTATGGCTGATGAAGATGAAGGAGAGGCCCGACCGAGAGCGCGTACGAATATAGTCGCGGAGCTGCCGCGACCGCTCCATGTCGAGCGACGAGGTCGGCTCGTCGAGCACGATCAGGCGAACGCTTGGCGTCGCCGTCGCGCGAGCGATCTCGACCATCTGCCGCTCCCCGATCGAGAGGCGGTCGACGATCGAATCGACGTCGATCCCATTGCCGGGAAAGACCGCGTCGAGCGCGGCTCGAGCGGCGGCGCGATAGATCCGCCGCCAACCTGGCCGAGTACGAGCGTGCTCCGGCGCTTCAATGAAGAAATTTTCGGCGACTGAAAGGTTGGCGCACAAAGAGAGTTCCTGGTGCACCATGCGGACGCCCCGCCGCTGCGCCGCGCCCGTATCATAGGCCGCGAATGGCTCCTCGACGCCGTCGAATGCGATCCGGCCGACCGTCGGCGGCGTGATGCCGCAGAGAATGCGCATCAGCGTCGACTTGCCGGCGCCGTTGCCGCCGACCAACCCGATCACGTCGGATCGATTGACGGCAAAATCGATGTTCGCGTTGGCCAAGGTCGGCCCGAACGCTTTGGTGATGTCCTTGAGCTCGACCAGGCACGCCAGAGGCGCGAGCTCGCTCGCTTCGTCGGCCGTCCGGGAAACGATGCGGCGATCGGACACCATGATCTCCTCAAAAGGTCGCCGGACGCTGATCGAACCAGCGCCCGGACGTCCTAGGTCGCGACGAGGAGCTACTTGGCGAGCAGATGCTGCTTGACCCAATCGAGCGAATAGGTCGGGCTGATGATCTGGCCGCCAGGCAGCTTCGCATATTCGGCAAGATTGCTCGCATCGACCGTCGCGACCGGCATGATCATCATTTTGGGCGCTTTCGCCCCTTCGAGCAAGGAGACGCCGAGCCACAACGCCGCGCCGCCGATTCCCGGCGTCGTATTCATCGAGATCGTCTGATAGCCGTTCTTCTTGTTCTCTTCCGCCCACCATTT
>JAJPHH010000146.1 GCA_021325385.1 Alphaproteobacteria bacterium | reverse complement strand
GCTCGCCTTGGTGATGCCGAGCAGAACCGGCGTGCCGGTCGCAGGCTTCTTGCCTTCGTCCGCCATCGTCTGGTTGATCGTCTCGAGCTCGGCGCGGTCGATCTGCTCGCCGGGCAACAGGTCGGTGTCGCCCGGATCGACCACGTCGACCTTCTGCAGCATCTGACGGACGATCACCTCGATGTGCTTGTCGTTGATGCTGACGCCCTGCAGCCGATAGACCTCCTGGATCTCGTTGACGAGATAGGCGGCGAGCTCCTCGACGCCCTTGATCGCCAGGATGTCGTGCGGCGCCGGGTTGCCGTCGACGATGTAATCGCCCTTTTCGACGACGTCGCCGTCCTGAAGGTGGATGTGCTTGCCCTTCGGGATCAAATACTCGACCGGCTCGACGCCCTCCTCGCTCGGCACGATGGTGACGCGCTGCTTGTTCTTGTAGTCGCGCCCGAACTGGATCGTGCCGGAGATCTCGGCGATGATCGCGTGATCCTTCGGCCGGCGCGCCTCGAACAATTCCGCGACGCGCGGCAGACCGCCGGTAATGTCGCGGGTCTTGGCGCTTTCGATCGAGATGCGGGCGACGACGTCGCCGGCGCTCACCGTCGCGCCCTCGTCGACCGAGATGATCGCGTCGACCGGCAGCAAGTATCGCGCGTCGCCGCCCGTCGAGAGCTTGGCCGGCTTGCCGTCCTTGCCCTTGATCACGATCGCCGGCCGCAAGTTCGCCGAGCGCGGCGACAGGCGCCAGTCGATGACCATGCGCCGGGCGATGCCGGTCGCCTCGTCGGTCTGCTCCGACATCGACGCGCCGTCGACCAGGTCCTCGAAAGCGATCACGCCGGGCACTTCGGTGAGAATGGGCCGCGTATAGGGATCCCATTCCGCAATGCGTTGGCCGCGCTTGATCTTGTCGCCCTCGTCGACCTTGAGCCGGGCGCCGTAGCGCACGCGATGCACCGCCCGCTCGACGCCGTCGCGATCGACGATGACGATCGCGACGTTGCGAGCCATGACGACGAGATCGCCGTCGCTGTTGCGGGCGACCGCCCGGTTGCGGATCCTGACTTCGCCGTCGAAATTCGATTCGACGAAGGACTGGACGACAATCTGCGCCGCGCCGCCGATATGGAAGGTGCGCATCGTCAGCTGCGTGCCGGGCTCGCCGATCGACTGCGCCGCAATGACGCCGACCGCCTCGCCGATATTGACCGGCGTGCCGCGGGCGAGATCGCGCCCGTAGCACGCGGCGCAGACGCCGTTCTCGGCCTCGCAGGTGAGCACCGAGCGGATCTTCACCTCCTGGATGCCGGCGGCGTTGATCCGGTCGATATGCTCCTCTTCGATCATCTTGCCGGCGGCGACGATCATGGCGCCGTCGGAATCCTTCACATCCTCCGCCGCGGTGCGGCCGAGAATGCGGACCGCCAGCGAGGCGACGACCTGGCCGGCGTCGATGATCGCCTGCATGCGGATGCCGCCGGTCGAGCCGCAATCCGGAACGGTGATGATCGCGTCCTGAGCGACGTCGACGAGGCGACGCGTCAGATAGCCGGAATTGGCCGTCTTCAGCGCCGTATCGGCGAGGCCCTTGCGGGCGCCGTGCGTCGAGTTGAAATATTCGAGAACCGACAGGCCCTCCTTGAAGTTGGAGATGATCGGGCTCTCGATGATTTCGCCGGACGGCTTCTGCATCAAGCCGCGCATGGCGGCGAGCTGACGCATCTGCGCCGGCGAGCCGCGCGCGCCGGAATGCGACATCATATAGATCGAGTTGATCGGCAGGTCGCGGCCGTGCTCGTCCTTGCGGACGGCGGAAATGCCGGCCATCATCTCCTCGGCGAGCCGATCCGAGCACTTCGCCCAAGCGTCGACGACTTTATTGTACTTCTCGCCCTGGGTGATGTCGCCGTCGTTGTACTGTTGCTCGTACTCTTTCGCCAAAGCCGCAGTCTCGGCGATGATGCGCGGCTTCGAATCCGGCACGACCATGTCGTCCTTGCCGAAGGAGATGCCCGCCTTGAACGCCTCGCGGAAGCCGATCGCCATGATGCGATCGCAGAAGATGACCGTCTCCTTCTGACCGCAATTGCGGTAGACGATGTCGATCATGTTCGAGATCTCTTTCTTCGTCATCAGCTTGTTGGCGACGTCGAACGAGATTTTCGGATTGTCGGGCAGCAATTGGCCGAGAATCATCCGGCCCGGCGTGGTCTCGAAGACTTTCGACACGCGCCGGCCGGCCGCGTCATAGGTCCAGGCGCGGCCCTTGATCTTGGCGTGCAGCGTGACGGCCTTCGAAAACAGCGCGTGCTCGATCTCGCCCATATCGGAGAAGACCATGCCCTGCCCCGGCTCGCCGTCGCGCATCAGGGTCAGATAATAGAGCCCAAGCACCATGTCCTGACTCGGCACGATGATCGGCTGACCGTTGGCCGGATGCAGGATGTTGTTGGTCGACATCATCAGGACGCGTGCTTCGAGCTGCGCCTCGAGCGACAGCGGCACGTGCACGGCCATTTGATCGCCGTCGAAATCGGCGTTGAACGCGGCGCAGACCAGCGGATGAAGCTGGATCGCCTTGCCTTCGATCAGCACCGGCTCGAACGCCTGGATGCCCAAGCGGTGCAGCGTCGGCGCGCGGTTCAGCATCACCGGATGCTCGCGGATCACCTCGTCGAGAATGTCCCAAACTTCCGGCTTCTCTTTTTCGACCAGCTTCTTGGCCTGCTTGACGGTCGCCGACAGGCCCTTGGCGTCGAGCCGCGAATAGATGAACGGCTTGAACAATTCGAGCGCCATCTTCTTCGGCAGGCCGCATTGATGCAGCTTGAGTTCGGGGCCGACGACGATGACCGAGCGGCCCGAATAGTCGACGCGCTTGCCGAGCAGGTTCTGCCTGAAGCGGCCCTGCTTGCCCTTCAGCATGTCGGCGAGCGACTTCAACGGCCGCTTGTTCGCGCCGGTGATGACGCGGCCGCGGCGGCCGTTGTCGAAAAGCGCGTCGACCGCCTCCTGCAGCATGCGCTTCTCGTTGCGGATGATGATGTCCGGCGCGCGCAGCTCCATCAGCCGCTTCAACCGGTTGTTGCGGTTGATCACGCGACGATAAAGGTCGTTCAAGTCCGACGTCGCGAACCGGCCGCCGTCGAGCGGCACGAGCGGGCGTAGATCCGGCGGAATGACCGGGATTTCGGTCATGATCATCCATTCCGGCTTGTTGCCGGAATGCATGAACGCCTCGATGATCTTCAACCGCTTGGCGAGCTTCTTCGGCTTCAGCTCGCTCTTCGAGGCGGCGATCTCGACCTTGAGGTCGTCGGCGATCTTCTGAAGGTTCATGCCCTTCAGCATTTCGCGGATCGCCTCGGCGCCGATCATCGCGGTGAAGCTGTCCTGGCCGTATTCGTCCTGCGCCCGCAGATACTCGTCCTCCGACAGGAGCTGACGGTCCTTGAGCGGCGTCAGGCCGGGATCGAGGACGATGTAGGATTCGAAGTAAAGGACGCGCTCCAGGTCCTTCAGCGTCATGTCGAGCAGCAGGCCGATGCGGGACGGCAACGACTTCAGGAACCAGATATGGGCGACCGGCGCGGCGAGCGAAATATGGCCCATCCGCTCTCTTCGCACGCGCGACAGCGTGACTTCGACGCCGCACTTTTCGCAGATAACGCCCTTGTACTTCATGCGCTTGTACTTGCCGCACAAGCACTCGTAGTCCTTGATCGGCCCGAAGATGCGGGCGCAGAACAGGCCATCGCGCTCG
>JAJPHH010000203.1 GCA_021325385.1 Alphaproteobacteria bacterium | reverse complement strand
TCTCCGGCGAGCAGAACATGTCGCATTCGATCGCCAATCTCGAAGCGCATCACTTCAAATACGACCTGTTCCGTCGGCCCGGCGACGCGCATGTCCACTTCTTCGGCACCGCGACGCTGTCGTTTTCGGACGGGATCAAGACGGAGAAGGGCGACGTGTTCGAGATCGAAGCCGAGCCTTTCGGCCTGCCATTGCGCAATCGGCTGACGATCGGCAAGAGCAAGCGGGTGAAGGTGCGGGCGCTTTAATCCTCCTCGCAAAGCCGGGGAGGGACAGAGCGGCGTCCCGATGCGCTCGGCTTCAGCCGCCTGCTGCGCCGCTGCGCGCGGCGCTCTCCCCAGCTTCTCGGGCGAGGATGTGGGCGCTCGCCAGCAGGCGCTTCGTATAAGCTTCGCGCGGGGCCGAGAAGATTTGAGCCGCCGGGCCGCGCTCGACGATGCGGCCGTCCTTCATGACCAGGATCTCGTCGGCCATGGCGCGGATGACGGCGAGGTCATGACTGATGAACAGGTACGACAGATCGTGCGCGTCCTGCAGCGCGCGCAGCAAAGCGAGGACCTCCTTCTGCGCGGTGCGGTCGAGCGCCGAGGTTGGTTCGTCGAGCACGAGCAGGCGCGGCCGCAGAATCATCGCCCGCGCAAGGGCGACGCGCTGGCGCTGGCCGCCGGAAAGTTCGTGCGGCGTGCGGTCGAGCAGCCCCGGATCGAGCCCGACCTCCGCCAAAGCGCGCGCCGCTTCGCGCCGTCGCTCAGTGGCGCCCTTTTCCGGCTCGTGGATCAACAAGCCCTCGGCGACGATCGCGCCGATCGTCAGCCGCGGCGACAGCGAGCCGAACGGGTCCTGCAGGACGAGTTGCATGTCCCTGCGAAGCGCGCGCAGCGCGGCGCGGTCGAGCCCGCCGAGATCCCGCCCGTCGAAACGAACGATCCCGCGATGCGGCGAAAGGCGCAGCAGCGCGCGGGCGAGCGTCGATTTGCCGGAGCCGGATTCGCCGACGATCCCCAGCGTCTGGCCGCGCTTCAGATCGAGGCTGACCGCATCGACGGCGCGGAAGAGCCGCCGGCCGAACCAGCTTCCGGACCCCGGAAAATCGACCGACAAGTCGCGCGCTTCGAGCAGGATCGGCGCGTCGGTCGGCGGCGGCGCTTTGGCGCCCGGCGGCGTCGCCTCGATCAACGCCTGGGTCGCGGCCGACCGCGGCCGCTCCATGACGTCGGCGATGCGCCCCTCCTCGACGATCTTGCCGGCCTCCATCACATAGAGGCGATCGGCGAAGCGCTTCAGCACGGCGAAATCATGGGTGATGAACACGATCGCCATGCCAAGGCGGCGCTGAAGATCGCGCAGCAGATCGAGAATCTGCGCCTGCAGAGTCACGTCCAGGGCGGTCGTCGGCTCGTCGGCGATGAGCAGCGACGGGTTGTTGGCGACCGCCATGGCGATCATGACGCGCTGGCGCTGGCCGCCTGATAATTGATGCGGCGCCGAATTGAAGCGCCGCTCGGCCCGATCGACGCCGACGAGGTCGAGCAATTCGAGCGCGCGACGCCGCGCCGCCGCCCTCGACAAGCGGCCATGGACGATGAGCGGCGCCATGATCTGCGCGCCGACGGAAAAGAGCGGGTCGAGCGCGCTCATCGGCTCTTGGAAGATCATCGTGATCTTCGCGCCGCGCAGGCGGTTGAGAGCGGCTTCCGACAAGCCGAGGATTTCCTCGCCGTCGAAACGCACCGAGCCTGTCGCGCGGCCATTCTCGGGCAGCATGCCGATCGCCGCCATCATCGTCTGCGTCTTGCCCGAGCCGCTTTCGCCGATCAGGCCGACAATCTCGCCCCGCTCGACCGTCATATCGACGCCGCGCGCCGCGGCGATGTCGCGGCCGTCGGCTTGGAACCACACATCGAGACCGCTGACGGCGAGGAGCGGCGCCATATCAGCGGCGCCGCGGATCGACGGCGTCGCGCAGCCCTTCGCCGATAAGGCTCAGCGCGAAGAGGAGGAGAGACAGCAAAGCGGCCGGAAAGATCAGCATGCCGGGCGCATCCTCGATGTTGCGGGCGCCGTCGGCGATCAGCGCGCCGAGGCTGGTCATCGGCTCCTGCACGCCGAGGCCGAGAAAAGAGAGAAAGCTCTCCAGCAGGATGACGCGGGCGGCGATCAGCGTCAGGTAAGCGATCACCGGGCCGATGAGGTTCGGGACGATGTGACGGACCAGCACGCCGCCGGCGCTGGCGCCGAGCGCCTCGGCGGCGAGGACGTAATCCTGGCGCTTGAGGCTCAGCGCCTGGCCGCGCACGATGCGCGCCATGTCGAGCCATTCGACGGCGCCGATTGCCAGGAAAACGAGGACGAAATGGCGGCCGAACGTGACGATGAGCAGGATGACGAAAAAGACAAAGGGCAGCGCATAGAGGATGTCGACGACGCGCATCATGACGGCGTCGAGGCGGCCGCCGCTATAGCCGGCGACGGCGCCGTAAAGCACGCCGATGACGAGGGCGACGGCGGAAGCGAGCGCGCCGACCAGCAGCGAGACGCGGCCGCCGATCAGCATGCGCGTTAGAAGATCGCGGCCATTGCTGTCGGCGCCGAGCGGGAAGTATTCGCGGCGCAAGCCGGCCTCGACGACCAGCCGGCGGTTTTCGTCTTCGCGGGCGACGATGCGCGGATCGGCGGAAGCGTTGGAGCGCGAGAGCGCGTCCAACACGGCGGTCTCGTCGATCGGCGTCGGCGCTTGCAACGTCAAGCGCGCGCCGCCGTCCGCGCTTGCGACAGACGCCGTCGCTTGCGCCCGCGCCGCGATCCGGTCGGCGATCCGGCTCTGCTCCTCAGCCGTCGGATGGGCGACGAGCGACGGCGGGACTTTGACATAGTCGCGAAAGACTTGATCGTAAGCGTGCGGCGACAGCAGAGGACCGAGGCCGCAAACGAGCGCGATCGCGACGAGCGTCATCAGGCCGGCCGTCGCGGCGCGATCGCCCATGAAGCGGCGAAAGCCGCGCCGCCTGGGCGACGGCGCGGCCGGCGCGTCGGCGAACGCGTTCGCCGCGCTCATGGCCGCACGCGCGGGTCGAGCAGCGCATAGGCGACGTCGACGATGATGTTGAAGAGTATGACGAGCGAGGCGACGACGACCGTCGCGCCCATGACCAGCGTGTAATCGCGGTTCAGCGCGCCGTCGACAAAGGCGCGGCCGAGGCCGGGAATGCCGAAAATCGTCTCGACCACGACCGAGCCGGTCATCAGCGCCGCCGCGGTCGGGCCAAGGTACGAGACGACAGGAGCGAGCGCGGCGCGCAAAGCGTGGCTCAGGATGATCCTGCGCGGCAGGCCGTAAGCCCGCAAGGTCCGGATCGGGTGCGCGGCGAGCGCTTCGATCATCGCGGCGCGGGTCAGCCGCGCGATCGCCGCGGCCGCCGGCGCCGCCAGAGTCGCGACCGGCAGGATGAAACGCGCGACGCCGCCCTCCGCCCAGCCGCCGATCGGCAGCCAATGCAGGGTCAGGCCGAAGACGAGTTGGAGCAGCGGCGCGAGCACGAAAGTCGGGATGGTCAGGCCGAGCGTGCTCGCGACGACGATCGTTTGATCGGCGGCGGCGCGATGGCGCAAAGCGGCGATAATCCCGGCGGCGACCCCGACCAGCGAGGCGAATGCGAGCGCGGCGGCGCCGAGCCCGGCGGAGATCGGGAAAGCGTGGGCGAGAAGCTCGCCGACCGAGAAATCGCGCCAGGCGAAGCTCGGGCCGAAATCGCCCTGGGCGAGGCCGGCAAGATAGCGCAGATATTGTCGCCAGAGCGGCTCGTCGAGGTGATAAAGGCGCCGGAGGCTCCCCATGATCGCCGGATCGAGCGGCCGCTCGAGATTGAACGGGCCGCCGGGCGCGACGCGGATCAGGAAAAAGGCGAGGGTGACGACGACGAAGAGCGTTGCGAGGGAGGCGAGGATGCGTTGGGCGAGATAGCGGGGCATGGCTTACTCCCCCTCCGCCAGCGAAGCAGCCGATGGAGAGACTGCGCGACGTCTGAGATTAGCGTTCCAAACAATGACGCATAGCGCTCTCTTCACCGAGGTTCAATAACACGTACTTTCAAGCTCCTGCGCATCCCTAATCCGGCGCTTCGCGAGGAGAAGGAACTTAATACCCTAACGCCCTATCGATCACATGCCTCAGCCCCTCGCCCCGCTCGTACGCCGCGATCTGCGCGGCGATGTTGCGCGTCACCGCCTCCGGCTCCGATACGGCCGCGCAGTGCGGGCTCACATAGACGCGCGGATGGCGCCAGAGCGGCGAATTGCTCGGCAGCGGCTCGGTCTCGAACACGTCGAGCGAGGCGGCCTGCAGCGCGCCGGATTCGAGGGCCGCGACGATGTCGGCTTCGACCTGCAGACCGCCGCGGCCGGCATTGATCAGGATCGGGCCGCCGAGCCTTCCGTCCCGCGCCAGCTTGGCGAAGAGCCGGGCGTCGAGAATGCCGCGCGTCTCGGGCGTGAGCGGCAGCAGCGCGACGAGAATGTCGGTTCGCGCCGCCATCGCGTCGAGCCCCTCCCGGCCATGAAAGCAGCCGACGCCCTCGACGCGCTTCTCCGCGCGGCTCCAGCCGGCGACGGGAAAGCCCATCGCGCGCAGTTTGCGCGCCGCGTCTTGGCCAAGCGCGCCGAGGCCCATCAGGCCGATCCGCACGTCCTTGGCGGCGGGCTGCTCGAGGTCTTCTTCCCGCCAACGGCGCTCGGCCTGCGCCTCGTCGTAGAGCCGCTGCCGGCGCAGATGGAGCAGCGCATGCAGCACGACCCATTCGCTCATCCGGTTGGTCAGATCGTCGTCGACGACGCGCACGATCGGCGCGTCGGGCAGGAGCGGGTCGCTGAATAGATGGTCGACGCCGGCGCCGAGCGAGAAGATCGCCCGCAGATTGGGCAGGCCGGCCAGCGCGCCTTCCGGATGGCGCCAGCTCACGGCGTAACGGGTTTGCGTACGTTCTCCGATTTCGTTTGGCGTGACGATGCGCCGGCCGGGCAAAGCGCTCTGCAGCCGCGCGCGCCAGAGCGGGGCCTGGCTCTCCGGCGTCATCGCCAGAAGGATGGTCACGGCGCGCCGGCTATGCGTTCGATCACGGGATCGTGCGCCGGCGGCGGCCCGTCGCCGATATGGTAGGCGGCGGCGAGCGCGGCGGCCGCGGCGGCGGCTTGCTGTTCGTTGCGCGCGTGCACGATCGCCAGCGGCGCGTCGGGCCCGACTTCCGCGCCCAGCCCGGCGAGGTCGGTAAAGCCGACGGCGGGATCGATTCGATCCTGCGGCCGCGCGCGGCCGCCGCCCATCGCGACCACCGCCATGCCGACGGCGCGCAGGTCGATCCTTTCGACGAAGCCGGACCGGTCCGGCGCTGCGGCGCGAGTCGCCGGCGCGCGCGGCAGCAGGCTTTCCGCTTTGCTCAAGAAATCATGCGGGCCGCCGAGCAGCGCGATCATGCGCTCGAACCGCTCCGCCGCCTTGCCGCTGGCGAGACTCTCCTCCATCGCCGCCTCGCCTTCGGCCGCGTCCTCGACCAAGCCGCCCAGCGCGAGCAATTGGCCGCCAAGCGCCTTGACCACCGCGTGCAGGCGCGGATCGCGACGTTCGCCCTTGAGGTACTTGACCGCGTTCATCACTTCGACGGCGTTGCCGGCGGCGCTGGCGAGCGGCTCGTTCATATCGGTGATCAGCGCGTCGGTCGGCAGGCCGGCGCCGGTTGCGACATGAGCCAAGCTTCGGGCGAGATCGCGCGCGCCGTCGAGGGTCTCCATGAAGGCGCCGGAGCCGGTCTTTACGTCCATGACCAGGCCTTGCAGGCCGGCGGCGAGTTTCTTCGACAGGATCGAGGCGGTGATCAGCGGGATGGATTCGACCGTCGCCGTGACGTCGCGGATCGCGTAGAGGCGCTTGTCGGCGGGCGCGAGATCGCCGGTCTGGCCGATGATCGCGCAGCCCGCCTCGGTGACGGCGCGGCGGAACAGCGCCACGTCCGGCTGCGCCTGGTAGCCGGGAATGGATTCGAGCTTATCCAGCGTGCCGCCGGTATGGCCGAGGCCGCGGCCGGAAATCATCGGCGTGAAGGCGCCGCAAGCGGCGAGCATCGGCGCCAGCATCAGGCTGACATTGTCGCCGACCCCGCCGGTCGAATGCTTGTCGAGGATGGGCCCCGGTAGGCGCAGATCGCGCCAATCGAGCACCGCGCCGGAGGCCGTCATGGCGCGGGTCAAAGCGACGCGCTCGTCGAGCGACATGCCTTTGAAGAAAACCGCCATGGCGAAAGCCGCCGCCTGCCCCTCGGTGACCGCGCCGGAGGTCAGGCCCTGGATGAAGGTCTCGATCTCGGCGGCGTTCAGCGCCTGGCCGTCGCGCTTCTTGCGGATGATTTCTTGCGGGAGGATCGAAGTCATGGAGTCATGCCGCCCGGGCTTTTCGGCGGACTTCATCGCGGAGCTTCATGATCTCCTTCGCTTTATGAGCAATGAGGACAAGATAGGTCCTTTCACCATGCGTCGGACGTGTGCGGCGTTGCTCCCAATTTCTGACCTGATCCAGCGTGAATCCGAATTCCAGCCCGAAATCCTCCTGAGACATGCCGAGGTCTTTGCGAATTGAGCGAACGTCGATCTCCGACGGCACGTGCAATTTAAAGGGCTTGGCCTGGCCGCGCGCGATGGACAACGCCTCGTTCAAGCCTTCGGCGATCTTGTTAAACGCCTTTTTTGTCATGATCATCTCCTCGGCTCGTCCGCACGTGTTTTGTACTCCGCAACCAGAGCCTTTGTCAGGACACGCAGATCGTTGCGTTCGCCTTTCGTCAAATTCGATCTCTCGCCCTTCGAAAATACTGTTAAGAGAAAGACAGGAAGTCGCGTCCCCGAATAGAACGTAATCGTCCGATAACCGCCGCTCTTGCCTTTGCCGCGGCAGGCGACGCGCACTTTTCGGCAGCCGCCCGTCCCAGCGATTTCGTCGCCCGCATCAGGATGTTCAGCGAGGAAATCAATCAGATCCGCGATTTCATCTTCGGTCATCCCCGCCTCGTCGGCGGCACGACGAAACGCGTGCGTTTCGCAGACGGTCTGCATCTATACTGCGTAATCTACGTAGTCGTCAAGCATGGTGCGTTAAAAACGCCCGCACCAGCCTTTTGAAATTCGCCGAGCCCGCGAGCGCCAGCTCTTTCGTCTCCTCATGGCTCGGATTGCCGCCTTTCAGGCCGGCGCCGAAATTGGTCACGACCGAGACGGCGAGGCATTTCAAGCCGAGGAGGCGGGCGAGGATGACTTCCGGGACCGTCGACATGCCGACGAGATCAGCGCCGAGAAGCTTGGCCGCGCGAATCTCGGCCGGCGTCTCGAAGGACGGGCCGGAAAACCACATATAGACGCCTTCCTGCAGGTCGATCCCGGCCTCGCTTGCGGCGCGGCGGAGGCGATCGCGCAAAGGGGGATCATAGGCGTCGACGAGCGGCACGAAGCGCTCGTCGCTGGCGAGGCCGATCAGCGGATTGGCGCCGGCATAGTTGATGTGATCCGTGATCGCGACCAGAGCCGGCGGCCGCCATTCTTCGCGCAAGCCGCCGGCGGCGTTGGTGAGGAACAGCGCCTCGCCGCCGAGCCGCTTGAACGAGGCGAGCGCGACCGCCATCGCGCGCGCATCGCCGCGCTCGTAATAATGGCCGCGGCCCTGGAACAGCGCGACGCGCCTGCCCTCGATCTCGCCGACGACCAGCCGGCCGGCATGGCCGGAGACGGTCGGGACGGGGAAGCCGGGAATGTCCTCGTAAGGTACGGAAATCGTATTCTCCGCCTCGTCGGCGAGTGAGCCGAGTCCGGAGCCGAGCACGATTCCGGTCGGCGGGAGCGAGGCGACGCCGCGTTGGCGCAAGGCGGCGAGGGCGTCGTCGCAGGGTATGATCATCGGAACGTTTCCCCGTTCGAGGCGCGATGCTCTTTCCTCCCCCGCGAAGCGGGGGAGGGGGACCATGCGAAGCATGGTGGAGGGGGCTCCGGTCTCTCAGGATAAGCCCCAACCGCCGCGGCCCCCTCCACCGCCCTTCGGGCGCTCCCCCTCCCCGTCTTCGACGGGGGAGGAAGGCGTCTCGTACCTCACTTCAAATGCTCCGGCCCGAACGAGTGCGGCAGCAGCTCGTCCAGCGTGAACGTCGCGCGCAGGCCTTCCGGCCCGGCGATATGGATCGGCGCGTCGAGGGCTGCGAATTCGCGGATGCGCTGGCGGCAACCGCCGCATGGCGTGACCAGGGCGTCGCCGTCGCCGATCACCAGGATTTCGGCGATGAGCCGCTCGCCCCCGGCGATCATCGCGCCGATCGCGCCCGCTTCGGCGCAGGCGCCTTGCGGATAGGCGGCGTTCTCGACATTGCAGCCGGCATAGATCGCGCCGGACGGCGTCAGGATCGCAGCGCCGACGTGAAAGCGCGAATAGGGCGCGTAGGCGCGGCTCTGCGCCGCCTTGGCCGCATCGAACAACCCGGCGAGAGCGGCGGGATCAGCGCTCTTTGACATAAGGGATACCCGAAGCCTTGGGCGGGATCGCCTTGCCGATGAAACCGGCGAGCAGGATGACCGTGAGGATATAGGGCAGAGCCTGGATCGCCTGAACCGGCACTGAGCCGATCACCGGCAGGATCGTGCCTTGCAGGCGGATCGACAACGCGTCGAGGAAGCCGAACAAGAGACAAGTGGCGAGCGCCGGCAGCGGCCGCCACTTGGCGAAGACCAAGGCGGCAAGGGCGATGAAGCCCTTGCCCGCGCTCATATGCGGTTGGAAATACGCCGCCTGCGCGATCGATAGGTACGTGCCGCCGAAGCCGACCAGCACGCCGCAGATCAGCACGCCGCCATAGCGCAAGCCGCGCACCGAAATGCCGGCCGTGTCGACCGCGGCGGGGTTCTCGCCGACCGCCCGGAGGCGCAGGCCGAACCGGGTCTTGTAGAGCACCCAATAAGTCGCCGGCGCGAGCAGGAAGGCGAGATAGGTGATGAGGTCATGCCCGGAAATCAGGCGCTCGTAGATCGGGCCGATGATCGGGGTGTCGTGCAGCGTATAAGCGCCTGGCAGTTGGATCGAATTGAACAACGCGCTGTCGGGCAGTTGCGGCGTGCGCCCGCCCTGTCCCCACCACGCGTTGCCGATCAGAGCCGTGGCGCCGTCGGCGACCATGTTGACGGCGACGCCGGAGACGATCTGGTTGGCGCGCTGATCGATCGAGGCGTAGCCGTGAATGAGCGACATCAGCACGGTGACCGTCACGCCGGAGCAAAGGCCGAGCCAGGCGCTGCCGGTGAAGGTCGCGGCCGCGGCGGCGGCGAAAGCGCCGGTCAACAGCTTGCCCTCGAGCCCGACATCGACGATGCCGGACCGCTCCGACCACAAGCCGGCGAGGCAGGCGAAAATCAGCGGCACCGCCAGCCGGATGCCGGAAGCGAAGATGACGATGAAGGCGTCGAAGGCTTCCATCGCTTAAGCTCGCTCGGCGGCCGGCGCGTCCGGCACCGGCGGTTGGAATCGCGTCAGCAAGAGAGCCAGCGGCCGCCGGAACATGTGCTCGAGGGCGCCGGCGAAGAGCACGACCAGGCCTTGGATCAGCACGATCATGTCGCGGGTGATTTTCGGCTGGTCGAAAGCGAGTTCGGCGCCGCCCTGGTACAAGATGCCGAACAGGATCGCGGCGAGGACGATGCCGGCCGGGTGACCGCGGCCCATCAGCGCGACCGCGATGCCGACGAAGCCGAAATCGGCGGTGTACTGGAGAATCAGACGATGCTCTTCGCCGAGCAAGACGTTGACGGCGAGGCCGCCGGCCAGCGCGCCGGACATCAGCACCGTGATCATGGTGATGCGCGCCGGCGAGATGCCGCCATAGATCGCCGCGACATGATTGGCGCCGACGGCGCGGATCTCATAGCCGAGCCGCGTGCGCCAGATCAAAAGCCACATCAGATAGGCGCAGAGCAACGCCAAGACGAAGCTCAGATTGAGCGGCGTATCCGGCCATTGCCAGCCGAGATAGGCGACGAGGTCCTTGATCTGCGGCATGGTCGCGCCGGGCGGGAAGCCGGGCGTCTCCGGGTTCATCTGGCCTTGCTTGCGCAGCACATCGACCAGCAAATAGCCCATCATCGCCGCCGCGATGTAATTGAACATGATCGTCGTGATGACGAGGTGGCTGTCGCGCTTGGCCTGCAGATAGCCGGGTATGGCGGCGAAAGCCGCGCCGAACAGGGCCGCGCCGACGATGCAGGCCGGCGCGAGCAGCACGCCGGGCAGGAATCCGAGATGCAGCGCGACGAGCGCCGCGCCCAGGCCGGCGACATAGGCCTGGCCGTCGACGCCGATATTGAACAAGCCGGCCTGGAAGCAGATCGCGACGGCGAGGCCGGTAAAGATGAAGCTCGTCGCATAGTAGAGCGTAAAGCCGATCCCTTCGAGATCGCCGAGCGCGCCGCCGATCAGCAGCTTGACGGCGTTGAAGGGATCTTCGCCGATCGCCGTGACCACGAGCCCGGATATGACGAAGGCGGCGGCGACATTGATCAGCGGGATGACGGCGACGTCGGCCCATTTCGGCAATTCGGTCGGCGTCGCGCTCATGCGGCGTGCTCGCGCTCGGAGACGCCGGCCATCAACAGGCCGAGATCTTGCTGATTGCACGTCTCGGGCAGCCGCTCGCCGGTGATGCGGCCGCCGCAGACGACGAGGATGCGGTCGGAAAGCGCCATGATCTCGTCGAGCTCGACCGAGACGAGCAGCACCGCCTTGCCGGCGTCGCGCAAGGCGACGATGCGCTTATGGATGAACTCGATCGCGCCGATATCGACGCCGCGCGTCGGCTGGCCGACCAGCATCACGTGCGGATTGCGCTCGATTTCCCGCGCGAGCACGATCTTCTGCTGGTTGCCGCCGGAGAAATTGGCGGTCTTCAGCAAAGGCGCGCGCGGCCGGACGTCGAAATGCTCCATCTTCTCGGCCGTGTCGGCGGCGATCGCCCTGCGATCGAACAAAATGCCGGCGCCATAGACGTCGTCGTCGTGGAAGCCGAGCATCGCGCTCTCGCAGGCCTGGAAGGGCATGACCAGACCCATGCGGTGGCGGTCTTCGGGGACGTGAAAGACGCCGAGCTTGCGCATGCCTTTCGGCGTGCGCAGCTCCGGCGGCGGCACCCGGCCTTCGACGAGGATTTCGCCGCCGGCCAGAGGCCGGATGCCGGCAAGCGCTTCGAGCAACTCGGATTGGCCATTGCCGGCGACGCCGGCTATGCCAACGATCTCGCCGCGCCGCAGGACAAAGGACATGCCGTCGACGCGGGTCACGCCGCGATCGTCCTTAACGACGAGGTCGCGCGCTTCGAGCGCGATCTCGCCGGGATGAGCCTGACCCTTCTCGACACGAAGGATCACTTTGCGGCCGACCATGGCGTCGGCGAGTTCCGGCGGCGAGGTCTTCGCCGTCTCGAAATCGGCGACCATCTCGCCGAGCCGCATCACCGAGACGCGATCGGTAAGGCGCATGATCTCGCGCAGTTTATGGGTGATGAAGATGACGGTCTTGTCCTGCGACTTCAGGACCTTGAGCATCTCGAAAAGCTGATCGGCTTCGGCCGGGGTCAGCACCGCGGTCGGCTCGTCGAGGACGAGAATCTCGGCGCCGCGCACCAAAGCCTTCAAGATTTCGACGCGCTGCTGCAGGCCAACCGAGAGTTCACCGACCACCGCGTCAGGATCGACTTCGAGCCCGTATTCTCGCCCGAGATGGGCGAGCTTGGCTCTGATCTCGCTGGCGCCGGCGGCGAGAAGCGGCCCGCCTTCAGCGCCGAGCATGACGTTTTCGAGCACGGTCAAGGGCTGCACCAGCATGAAATGCTGATGGACCATACCGATCCCGTGGCTGATCGCCTCGCGCGACGACCTTATCCGGACCGGCTCGCCATTGACGCGGATTTCGCCTGAATCGGCTTCGTAGAAGCCGTAGAGGATCGACATCAAGGTCGATTTGCCGGCGCCGTTCTCGCCGACAATGCCGTGTATGAGGCCGCGCTCGACTTTGAGGTTGACGTTGTTGTTGGCGTGAACCCTGCCGAAGCGCTTGTCGATGCCGATAAGCTCGATGGCGGGAGGCCGCGGGACAGCGTCGACTTTCAAGAGGCGGCCTCCGCTAGAGAACAACGCGGCCCGAGCCCAAGAGCGCGCATCGCAAAAGTACGCGCCCGCGGCGGGCCCCCTCCCTCACCCTCCCCCGCTTCGCGGGAGAGGGAGGCTTCGACGCCGCGTCCAACGCTCGGGCTTGGCGGTGCGGTAAACATCGAGGCGCGGCGCCTGCCGCCCCCTCTCCCGCGAAGCGGGGGAGGGTAAGGGTGGGGGGCCTGCCGCGGGCTTTGATCAGTCAAGCGGCTCTCTCGCCGTCCCGCGGGCGGAGCGAGCCGCCCGCGAGACCGATTGCGCTGGGCGCCGGCGGTCAGATCAGACCGGGCACTTATTATCCGACATATAATCGTGCACCTGGATCTTGCCTGAGACGATGTCCTTGGCGGCCGCGTCGGCGGCGTCCTTCGCGGCGGGCGAGAGAATATCTTTGTTGTACTGGTCGACTGCGAAGCCGACGCCGCCTTCCTTCAGTCCGAGCTCCTCGTGCCCGCCCTTCAACGTGCCGTTTTTTGCCGCCTCGAAAAATTTGTAGGTTGCAACGTCGACGCGCTTCAGCATGGAGGTCAACACGTGGCCTGGGAACAATCCATTCTGATCAGAATCGACGCCAATGCCGAACTTGCCGGCGTCGGCCGCCGCTTTCAGCACGCCCTGGCCGGTTGCGCCCGCCGCGGCGTAGACGATATCGGCGCCGCGATCCATCTGCGACTTGGCGAGCTCGCCGCCCTTGACCGGGTCGTTCCACGCCGCCGGGGTGGTGCCGGTCATATTGGCGAAGACTTCGTTCTTGTCGTTGACGGATTTGACTCCCTGGGCGTAGCCGCATTCGAATTTCGAGATCAGCGGAATGTCCATGCCGCCGACAAAGCCGACCTTATTGGTCTTGGTCGTCTTGGCCGCGATGACGCCGACCAGGTACGAGCCTTCCTGCTCCTTAAAAGTAATGCCCAACACGTTGGGCTTGTCGACCGCCGAATCGATAATGCCGAACTGCGTTTTCGGCGATTCGCCAGCGATCTTGTCGAGCGCCGTCGCCCAGGCGAAGCCGACAGTCAGGATCGGATTGAAGCCGTCCTTGACGAACTTGCGCAAGGCCTGCTCGCGCTGCGCGTCGTTCTGAATCTCGAGATCGCGGTAAGCGATGCCGGTGTCCTTCTTGAACTTCTCGGCGCCGTTGTACACGCCTTCGTTGAAGGATTTATCGAACTTGCCGCCGAGATCATAGATGATCGCCGGCTTGATCTCGGCCGCCAAAACGGTCGACGCGAGGAGCGCAAGACCAAACGTCGCGCCGACGCCCGCCGCTAGAAGCCCGAATTTATGATTGACCATATCCTCTCCCCTCGCCACACGAAGCGCCCAAACGTGATCAGACGATCCGCCGCCGGGCGAAGCGGCCGATCCACTCCCATTCTGACCAATTGGTCAAAACGATTGCGTGGCGCAAAAACGAAGTCAAGCGGATTTGTTGGAGCGTATCGGCTCTCAATGTCATTCCCGCGCAAGCGGGAAGGTGGATTCACACTCGAAGTGCAACAGTTTGAGGAAGACCTCGGCGGGCGTTTGGTAGCCGAGGCATTTTCTTGGGGTGTGATT
>JAJPHH010000048.1 GCA_021325385.1 Alphaproteobacteria bacterium | reverse complement strand
TGCGCTCTTGCGGCGTCGCAAAGCCGCGCTCGCCCGCCATCTCCACGAACCGCCGCGGCGACGCGCCTATCAACGCTTCGCCCGGACTTTTTAACGCCTATGCGCTTTCGCGGGAATGACACCGTGGCTACCTACCTTCCGCCGCCCTACCTTCAGCCGCTCACCCGCTCGACCTTGCTGACGACGCTCTTGCCGCGCAGTTGGGACAGGATCGTATTCAGATGCTTGATGTCCCAGACTTCGAGATCGATGAGCATTTCGCGGAAATCGGAGGCCTGCGGCACGAAATCGATCTTGTCGATATTGCCGCCGGTCTCGCCGATCGTGGTGGCGATGATGCCGAGCGCGCCGGGTTCGTTCAGCGCGGTCACGGCGATCTGGGTCGGGTAGAGCTCCTTGCGCTCCGAATCGATGTCCCAGCGTACGTCCAGCCAGAGATCGGGCTTGTCGTCGAAGGCGGTGAGCGCCGGCGAGTGGATCGGATAGATCGTGATCCCCTCGCCCGGCGTCAAAATCCCGACGATGCGCTCGCCCGGCACGGCGCCGCCTTTGGGCGCGAAGCGCACCGGCAGGTCGCCTCTCAGGCCGCGAATCGGAATGGCGCTGTCGGCCTCGCCGCCTTTGCCCGGCCGCTTGAACATCAGGCCGGCGGCTTTGCGCAAGCCGAACCAGCCGCTTTCGCCTTCGGCGAGGACCGGCCCGGCGGCGCGCTCGTCCTTGAAGTCGGGATGGATGGCCCGCACCACGTCGCCGGAATACATTTCGCCGCGGCCGACCGCGACGAACACGTCTTCGAGCGACGAGCGCGCCAGGCGCGGCAGCGCCGCCTTGAGCTTGCCCTCGGCGAAGGTGCGCCCCGCCCGCTTGAAGGCGCGCTCGACGATCTCGCGGCCAAGCCCGCTATATTGCGCGCGCACCGCCTCGCGCGTCGCCCGGCGGATCGCGGCGCGCGCCTTGCCGGTGACGACCACCGATTCCCAGGCCGCGGGCGGCGTCGTCTGACCCTCGGCGCGGGCGATCAGAACCTCGTCGCCATTGTGCAACTCGGAAATCAGCGGCGCGATGCGGCCGTTGATCTTGCAGCCGACCGCGGAATTGCCGACATCGGTATGGACCGCATAGGCGAAATCGATCGCGGTCGCGCCGCGCGGCAGCGCGATCAGCCGCCCCTTCGGCGTGAAGCAGAAGACCTGATCCTGGAAGAGTTCGAGCTTGGTGTGCTCGAGGAAGTCCTCGGAATTTTCGCCTTCGGCGAGCGATTCGATCATCCGCCTCAGGCCGCGATAGGCGCGGCTCTCGTTGGCGCTCGTCTCCGACCCCGGCGCGTCCTTGTAGAGGGCGTGCGCGGCGATGCCGTATTCGGCGACTTCGTGCATGTCGTAGGTACGGATCTGCAATTCGACGCGCTGGCTGGACGGGCCGATCACGGTCGTATGGATCGAGCGGTAATCGTTCTGCTTGGGCGTCGAAATATAGTCCTTGAAGCGGCCGGGCACGGTCGGCCAGGTCGTGTGGGCGACGCCGATTGCGGCGTAGCAATCCTCCACGGTCGGAACCAGAATGCGAAAGCCATAAATGTCGGAGAGCAATTCGAAGGCGATCGATTTGCGCTCCATCTTGCGCCAGATCGAATAGGGCTGCTTCTGTCGTCCTTTGACCTTGGCCTTGACGCCGCGCTTGGCGAAGAGCTCCGTCAGCTCCTTCTCGATCTTGGCGATGATCGGGCCGTTGCGGACCTTGAGCTCGTCGAGCCGCGCGACGATCATCGCGTGCGCTTCCGGCATCAATTGCTTGAACGCGAGATCCTCGAGCTCGTCGCGCATGCTCTGCATGCCCAAGCGGCCGGCGAGCGGCGCGTAGATGTCGAGCGTCTCCTCGGCGATCCTGATCCGCTTGACCGGAGGCATGTGCTTGAGCGTGCGCATATTGTGCAGCCGGTCGGCGAGCTTGACGAGCAGCACGCGGGCGTCGTCGGCGACGGCGAGCAGGAGCTTGCGGAAATTCTCCGCCTGGCGGGCGCGGGCGGTGACCATGTCGAGCTTTTTGAGCTTGGTCAGGCCCTCGACCAGCGCGCCGATCTCCTTGCCGAACAGCGCGTCGATCTCCTCGCGGGTCGATTCGGTGTCCTCGATGACGTCGTGCAGCACCGCCGCGACGATCGTCGCCTCGTCGAGCTTGAGGTCGGTCAGGATCGCCGCGACTTCGAGCGGATGCGAAAAGAACGGATCGCCCGAGGCGCGCTTCTGCGCGCCATGCGCCTTCATCGCATAGACATAGGCCCGATTGAGAAGGTCCTCGTCGGCGTCCGGGTTATATTTCCGCACCCGGTCGACGAGTTCGTATTGACGCATCATCGAGACGGCGCCCCGCTCGAAGGCGAACGCTCCGCTCCTGTCATTCCCGCGCAAGCGGGAAGCCAGCCGCCGACGAGCCGCCGGTCGAGCGCAGCTGTCATTCCCGCGCAAGCGGGAATCCAGGCTGCGTCGGCCAGGCGCGGCGGCGTCCTGGATTCCCGCTTCCGCGGGAATGACACCGAAGGGCTGTCAAAGGGCGGATCGGCCGCGCCCGGCCAGTGCTCAACGCGCATGGCCTTAATATCGAGACTCGAAAAGCGCGAGGCAAGCGGGCGCACGACGACAGGAACGCAGCCGCAGAAACGAGGCGAACTCAACTTAGCTCAATATCGTCGGGCCATGCCTGAGCGCCATGCAAAATGCGGAGAACTGAACCGCATCGTCTTTCACGATAAGCCGCGATATAAGGAGTGCGAGGAATCACCAGCTCCCTTGTTCCGGCGACTCGCCCCGGACGGCCGCTCTCTGGAAAATCCAAGAGCCGCCGCGTGGCCGATACGATTTGGTCATCGATATTGATCGCCGCTCGCGGGTTCTCGGCTTCGATGCGGCTGAAGATTTCATCGCGATCGGCAAGCGCATGTTGCGCCCAGACGAGCCTCACGCTCCGCTCTCAACCTTGCGAAGCGCGGCGGCGCGTCGCTCGGCGAAACGCCTTTCAACAGTCTCGTCGTCCGTGTCGGGGCGCGTATCCGCGAGCGCTTCCAGGACCTTCGCGCGAAACCAGGCGTCATGCGCAGCGCTGGTGCTCAAGAGCTCGATCGGCAAGGCCCCTTCTTTGGCGGTTCGCGTCAACAGAATGCGCACCGCGTCGGAGACGGTCAGGCCCATATTCTCGAGGACGGCCGTCGCCCGCTCCTTCACGTCCTCGTCGATTCGAGTCTGCACCAACGCTTTCGACGCCATGAGCGCAAAGCTCCTTCTCCGGCATCGATGTAATGCATTTGACTGACAATTTCCAGTGCGTCGCGACAATCCTCCCCCGCGAAGCGGGGGAGGGGGACCATGCGAAGCATGGTGGAGGGGGCCCCGGCGGTTCAGGATAATTCCCAAACTCAGCGGCCCCTTCCACCGCGCTACGCGCGGTCCCCCTCCCCCGTTCCGCTTCGCTTCACGGGGGAGGATCGCTCTTGGCGCACAGGCTTTCGGCGAGCCGGACGATCGCGTCTTCGACCTCGTCGATCCGGCGCATGACGTCCACCGCCGAAAAGCGAATGACCGTCACGCCCTGCGCCTTCAGCCAGGCGTCGCGCCTTTCGTCCCGTTGCGGCCTTTCGCCGAGATCGTGGCTGAGCCCATCGACCTCGACCGCGAGCCGCGCCTTGGCGCAGTAGAAGTCCAGCACATAGGGCCCGATCGGATGCTGACGACGAAACGCCGGCTTGTCCGGCGCGCGCCGGCGCAGCCGATTCCATAGCCGCGCCTCGGGCGGCGACAGAGAGCGGCGCAGACGGCGCGCCGCCTCGACGGTTCGTTTCGGCGCTCTCATGGTACGCCGCGATTTGCGCCTCGTTGCCGCAGGTAGCGCAATCCTCCCCCGCGCAGCGGGGGAGGGGGACCATGCGAAGCATGGTGGAGGGGGCTCCGGCGGTTCAGGATAATTCCCAAATTCAGCGGCCCCCTCCACCGCGCTACGCGCGGTCCCCCTCCCCCGTTTCGCTTCGCTTCACGGGGGAGGATGAAAAAACCCCGGGGCTTTCGCCCCGGGGCTCGTAAAGTTCAACCCGATGTCAGACGCGATCAGAAGTCGCGGGTGACTTCGAAGCGGCCGGCGAAGCCGTCGCTGTTGACCGGCGACAGTCCGACCCAAGCCGCCGGGCGGGTCTGGTGGGTGTTCTGGTAGAGCAGCTCGAACTCGAAGTCGAGATGCGGCACCGGATCCCAGTGCGCCACGCCGCCGACGATCCAGCTCGTCGCGTTCGGGATGTAGTTCACCGGGCCCTCGTTGCTCCAGGTCAACTGCGCGTACGAGAATTCCGGATCGAGCGAGAAGACCGGCGAGAAGTGATGCTCCATCGTGACCGCGACCGACCACGCGGTGGGCACCGCCCACGTGCCGTTGCCGTTCGAGAACGTGTCGGCCACGACCATCGGCAGACCATTGCCGTTGACCGCGCCATTCTCGCCCCACATTCCGTCCGGAATGCCGGAATACCAGATCGCGTTGCGGGTCCAGACGCCCTGAACCTGGATGTTGTCGCCAGGTCCGAAGGTCGGCAGGTTGATCTTCACGCCGCCGAGAACGCCCCAGCCGGCCGTGTCGATCGTGTGCCCGACAGGCGCCGGGCCGACGCCGTCAAAAGCGCGAACATTGTGCACCACGCCGGACAATTGCGCCGCGCCCCAAGCCTGGTCGACGCGCAAGGCGCCGACGAAGTCGGGCCAGCGCTGGCCGCCATAGGCCGCGTTGCCGGCCGCCACGATGTCCGTGCCGCCGCCGCTGCAAGCTTCGCCAGGAGCGCCGCAATTCGAGCCGGGGCTCTGCGCAGCGATGGTCAGCGAGAAGCCGCCGCCAAACGTCGCGGTATAGGCCAACAGGTCGGGCTGGTTGAAGCCCTGCTGGTCGGGCGAGAAGATGTTCGCCCAAGCCTCGCCGCCGCCGAAGAAGGAGAAGAACGAGTTCGCCTTACCAGCGGTGATCCCGGCCCATTGCACGTAAGCGCGGTTGATATAGGCGCCGACGCCGGTCGTGTCGAAACCGTTGCCGTTTTCAAACTGGATTTCGGCATAGCCGCGCAGCACGCCGTAAGCCGTGTCCTGACGCGCGTCGAAGTCGATATTCGCGCGGGTCGTCCAGCCGAACGAGTTACGAACGAATGTCGCCGGACCCGGGCCGAAGCCGAGGAAGCCTGGCGCAAACGTCCAAGCATAGGCCTTTTTCAGGTTGCCCGCCTCGATCTGGCCGGTGATGTAGCCGGAGATTTTGAAGCAGGTGTCGCTGCCGGGAAGGATCCAGCCGGCCATGCCGCCGACATTGCAGATTTTAACATACTCGGCAGGAGCGGCCTTCCTTGTCGGAAGATCCGCCGCCTGCGCTGCGGCCACCGACACGATGCCGGCCGCAGACGCGAGCAGAATGCTCTTTATGAGCGTCATTATGACCTCCAGTGATAGACTCAGTCGGGAGTTGGTCTTTGCGTTTCGCTCAAAACCGATTGGGTCTTTTGACCCTTGACCGGCTTCGAACTTGCGCCCCTATTCCCCGTTCACCCGGATCGATCGCCCCGCCCTGAGAAGCCCCAGCCCAAAGCGCCCGATCCAGATCGCGGCCGGGAATCTCCCGTTCGCGTCCTTCAACATACAAGCGACGGGCCGTGTCACAAACCAACAAATGCCCGAAATTCGCCCGAAACGATCTTTCTTCACGGCTTGTTGCATAAAGGTCACGAAAGGCGCGGCGAAAAGGTTGGGAATCCACACGAGCGGCGCGGCGTAAGGTTATGAAAAGATTAAGCACCTGTCATTCCCGCGCAACAGGCTGTGAGAAAACTCCTTTGGCGTTGATTTAGAGGCGCGGGGCTGATTCTGTGCGGGTACGGCGTGGGAATGATTTGCAGGTCCCGATGGCGCATAT
>JAJPHH010000111.1 GCA_021325385.1 Alphaproteobacteria bacterium | reverse complement strand
CCAAGACGTTTTGCTGCCGAAACCGGCCGTTCGGCCGTTTCGGTCAGCAAAACGTCTTGGTTGCAAAAAAGCCATCGAGGCGGGCGCGGGTCAAGGCTCGCGAAGCGGAGCGGAGCGACCGGCGAAGCCGGCTCGGCCTTGAGGCGCGCCCGCCTCGATGGCAGCGCTTGCGCGGGAATGACACGCGCCTCTTAGTTAATCTACCTCAGGGCTGGATTCCGCGGAATGACTCGGCAAGCGCCTCGCCCTACTCCCGCCCCGCTCCCGGCCAGGTATCGGCAAGGCGATAGCCTGAAGGGTACGGATCGCTCGGATCGAGCATGTGCTGATAGACGCCCGTGATCCAGGCGCAGCCCGAAATGATGGGACTGACGCCCCGCTTGCCTGCGATCGTCAGCTCGCGGTCGATGCGGCAATCGAAGGTCGATCCGATGATCGACTTGCCGATGAACCGCTCGCCGATTTGCAATTGGCCTTTCGCGCGAAGCACGGCCATGCGCGCCGAACAACCGGTGCCGGTCGGCGAGCGATCGATCTTACCTGGCCGGATCGCCACCGCGTTGAGCCCCGTCAGAGCGCCGTTCTCCTTCACGACCGGCGCGGCGAATTGGCAGAAGGAGATGTGATCCCACTCGGCGTTCTCTGGATGGCGGAAGCCCAGTTGCTCGTTCGCCGCCTGGGTGATCTTCACGCCCAGCTCGGCGAGGTCGCGCGCTTCGTCCGGCGCGATTCTGAAGCCGAGCGCGTGCGCGTCGACGATGACGAAACTGTCGCCGCCATAAGCGACGTCGACCGTCAAAGCGCCGAGCCCTTCGACTTCGAGCGGCGCGTCGAGCCGGTCGGCGAAAGACGGCACGTTGCGCACGCTGATCCGCTCGGCCTTGCCGTCCTTGCAGGCGGCGACGACCTCGATCAGGCCGCCTGGCGGCTCCAGAATCAGCCGCGTCTCCGGCTCCTGCATCGGGATGATTCCGGTCTCGAGCAGCACGGTCGCGACGCAGATCGAATTGGAGCCGGACATGGGCGGCGTGTCAGCCGGCTCCATGATGATCCAGCCCATCTGGGCTTTGGGATGTTTCGGCGGCACGAGCAGATTGAAATGCCGGAAGACGCCGCCGCGCGGCTCGTTGAGCAAAAAATTGCGCAACGTCTGATCGCGGGCGACGAAGCGCGACTGCTCCCAGATCGTCTCGCCGGGCGGCGGCGCCACGCCGCCGACGATCACGTCGCCGACTTCGCCCTCGGCGTGGCATCCGACGATATGGATGAGCTTGGAAGAGCGCATAGTTTCCTCTCGCGCTGTAGCTAATTAGAATGGAACGCGCGCGTACCTTGCGCCGGGGAAACGTTTCGGCGCGATTATGCGCCCGCGACCGTCCAACGCAAGGATCGCGGTTGGCGGCCAATCCCGAGCGCCGCGCCTGAGCCGCGTTCGCCGCCAAAGGCTAAACGCTTCGGGTCGCACGCCAAGCCGGATCGTGCTTGCCGCCCCGCGTCAGGCTATGGGCGCTTGACGCGCCCGGGCCGATACGGCTCCCGGCGTCGGCGCAGCTCGGGGCGGCGCCGGACCATTGAACCTAACGCCCATTCCGTGCAAGGTGCCCATCAATCGGCCTCGCCCGGCCGAACTCATCAGAGGCAGACGCCCCGATGTCGATTCACGACGCCACCGTCCCTGTTTTCGAGCAACTTTTGACCTCTTTGTCGGCGATCATCGACAAGGCCAAAGCCCATGCCGAAGCCCGCAAGATCGACCCCGCCGCGTTGACGTCGGCGCGGCTGCGACCGGACATGTTTCACTTCGCGCGACAAGTCCAGGCCGCCTGCGACTGGGCCAAGAACGCCGGCGCACGGCTGGCCGGAATCGAGCCGCCCAAGTTCGAAGACAACGAGACGACCTTCGACGAACTGAAGGCGCGCATCGCCAAGACGCTGGATTATCTGCGCTCGCTGAACCGGCAAGACGTCGAAGCCGGCGCCGAGCGGATCGTGGTCTTTCCGATGCGCAACGACAAGATGAAGATGAAAGGTTCGAACTACGCCTTTCACCTCGCCTTGCCGAATTTCTATTTTCATGTGACGACCGCCTACGGCATTTTGCGCCATAATGGCGTCGAGATCGGCAAGCGCGACTTCGTCGGCGTTCCGCCGGGAATTTCGCCGGCCTGAACTCAATGGAGCGTTAGGAACCATCATGAGCATCAATCGCATCGGCGTCGGGCCGCGCATGTCGCAGGCGGTGGTCCATGGCGACACGGTTTTCGTCTCCGGCACGGTCGCCGACAAAGCCGCGGGCAAGAGCGTCGGCGACCAGACCAAGGAGATACTCGGCATCATTGACGAGATCCTCGCCAAGGCCGGCAGCGACAAGACCAAGCTCATCTCCGCCAATGTCTGGCTCGTCGACATCAAGACCTTCGCCGAGATGAACGCGGTCTGGGACGCCTGGGTGGCGCAGGGCCATACGCCGGCCCGAGCGACCGTCGAAGCCAAGCTCGCCGCGCCGCAATACGCCGTCGAGATCGCCTGCGTCGCGGCGCGCTAGCTCAGAGGAAGGACCGCTCGTGCAACGCTCATCTCACGGCGGCTCGGCGAAGCCCTTCGAGAAAGCGTCTTCGCCGGCCGACGCGATTGACCGCCTCGCGCGGCTCTATGGGCAAGCCGAGGACGCTCTGCGCGGCGCGGTCGAGCGATTCCTCGAGGACAATGTCCCGCCGACGGCGGAGGCGCGCGCGAAGTTTCGCTATCCGAAATTGCGCGTGACCTACGATCCCGAAGGCGTGCCGCCGTCCAGCCCGCGCGCTTTCGCGAAATTCAGCGAGCCCGGAACCTATGCCACGACCGTCACCCATCCGGAGGAGTTCCGCGCTTATCTGATCGAGCAACTGGCGCCGCTCGTCGAGGAATTCGGCGCGACGATCGAAGTCGGCGTCGGCGAGCACGAGATACCGTACCCTTATGTGTTCGAAAGCGGCGACGAGCTCGGCCGCGGCGGCGCCACCGCCTCGGAGCTCGCCCGCTTCTTCCCGACGCCGACGCTGGCGACGATCGGCGATGAAATCGCCGACGGATTTTTCGATTTCCAGCCGGGCGCCGAACGACCGCTGGCGCTGTTCGACGCGCCGCGCGTCGATTATTCGTTGCGCCGCCTCGTCCATTATACCGGCTCGGATTGGCGCGCGATGCAGCCCTGGGTGCTGCTCACCAACTATCACCGCTATGTCGATCAGTTCGTCCGTTGGGGCGTCGAGCAGTTGCAAAAGGGCGAAGGCGTCGAGAAGCTCGTCCTGCCCGGCAATGTCGTCCTCGACTCCCGGCTCACCGCCGCGGAGATCGAGGCGCGGATCGCCGGCATCGTGTGGCATCGCTTTCAGATGCCGGGCTATCACGTCGTGCGGTCCGACGGACACGGCGTCAGCCTGGTCAATATCGGCGTTGGTCCGGCCAACGCCAAGACGATCACCGATCACATCGCCGTGCTGCGCCCGCATTGCTGGCTGATGGTCGGCCATTGCGCCGGCCTGCGCCAATCGCAGCTCATCGGCGACTACGTGTTGGCGCATGCTTATTTGCGCCAGGATCACATTCTCGACGACGCCGTGCCGCTCGACATGCCGATTCCGGCGCTCGCCGAAATTCAGGTCGCCTTGCAAGAGGCCGTCGCGCTCGTCACCGGCGATCGCGGCGCGGCGCTGAAACGCCGCTTGCGCACCGGCACGGTGGTCACCAATGACGATCGCAATTGGGAGCTGCGCTGGGCGCAGGAGCGCCGGCGCATCAACCTGTCGCGCGCGATTGCCGTCGATATGGAATCGGCGACCCTCGCCACCCAGGGCTTTCGCATGCGCGTGCCCTATGGGACGCTGCTCTGCGTCTCCGACAAGCCGCTGCATGGCGAGATCAAGCTGCCCGGCGCAGCCAACGCCTTCTACGAGCGCGCCGTCGGCGAGCATTTGCAGATCGGGCTCGCGGCTTTGGACCTCCTGCGCGGCCAGAAGGCGACGCTACATTCGCGCAAGCTCCGGAGCTTCGACGAGCCGCCCTTCCGGTGAGGCGCGGCGGCTGCGCCTGGCGCTGTCATTCCCGCGCAAGCGGGAATCCAGCACGATGTTTCCTTCAAGCTCGGCGGCGCCTGGATTCCCGCTTGCGCGGGGATGGCGCCGCGCCTTTCAGCGACGGCGAGGCGCTTCACCGCTCGTCTTTCGACCCCGGAAAAATCTCCCGCGCCCCCGCCAGCGACGGTCCCGACGAGCCGCGGCCGGTCTTGCGCCGCGTGAGGAACCGCGGCCGGCGGCGAGCCATGGCGCCGCCCCGGCGGCGCGGCTTTCTATAGCCGACGACCAGCTCGCCGAGCCGCGCGGTCTCCGGCTCGGGCTGACCTTCCTTGCGCTCGACCAGGGCCGGCAGGCCGAGGAACTTCGCCCAGAGCCGCCATTCGGCCTGAACCTCGCTGTCGTCGCTCGCTTCGAGCAACGTGACGCTGAGATCGGGATCGCGATGGGCGAGTTCGATCTCGTACGAAAAGCGCTGCTCTTCGAACCCGCGCAGGCGCAGCACCACGCCGCGATAGGCGCTCGCGGCCAATGAAATCTTCATCCTGACGCCGGCGACGCTGCGGGCGATCTGGACGCGCCCCCGCGCCAGCATCACTTCGCGCCGCCGCCCGTCGGCGCGCGGATCGGCCGCGACGATGCGGCGCGCCTCGCACGCGCCCGGCTTCGGCGCCGAGCGCTCAAGCCCGATCGCTGGAGATCGCTCCAGTTCCATGCTCCGCCTCTTCCGTTCGACCCGTTCGTTGGTTGGCGGAAGGATGGCGCGACGGGCTGCGCGAAGCGCTAAAATCCGTGGTTAAGCAGCGTTGAATCGGGGCATTGCGCCCGGATTCCTGGCCGCATGGCTGGCGGGAGGTTGCCGAGAAAGATCGAATTTGAAGAAATCGGAAGCGCCGAGCTCGGGAAGGTCAGCCGGCTTGTCCCGCAAACGGAACGCCGCCGCGCGGTTGATCGCCGTCAGGCCTCCCCAAGCCGCCGGATGGCGCTCCCGTCGCCAGGATTCTCAGCGACAAAACGACCTTCGGCGCGCGGCGCGAGAATATTCGCGTTCATGAGCGCGTGCCTCGGCTCTGGCGCCGCCGCCCGACCGGCGCGCGCCCGCCTCCGCAAGCGGGAGCGGGGCCTTTCCGCCCTACAGCCGATGCGCGCGCTCATCCCCGTCATGCGGCCGCCGGCGCTCGCGAAACGCTTCCCGCGCCCGCCGGCGCGACTCGAAGGCCGCGCGGCCGAAGGCCCGGAGCGGGGCGGCCAAACGGTCCAGGCTCTCGGCGCGCGACACCAGCTTCTCGCCGCGCGCCAATTCGCGGTCGAGCGCGGCCATGGTCTTGGAGAGGTCGGAATCGTCGTCGAACCAGACGTCGAGCACCCGCGCCCAGGCGAAGACCAGGCCCTGCAATTTCAGTGCGCCGACCGCGCCCTCGCTCTCGATGCCGGCGGCCTCGAGCATGAAGCGCATCGAATTGAGCGCGAGCTGGTTCATGGCGAGCGCCGCCATGGGCTCGCGCCGCAGCCATTGGGCGACGCCGCGCAGGCCTTCCTTATAAGGCGCCATGGCGTCGAGCCGGCGCATCAGGACATCGAACAGCCGCTCCTTCGCCGCTTCTCCGGCGAGGTCGTCGCTGCGCTTTTCGAGCACGATCCGGTCAATGCGCCGGGTGAAGGCCGCAAGCGCCGCGCCTTTGGAGGGGAAGGCGTCGCGGAAATCAGCCAGTGTGACCCCGGCTCTCTCGGCGATGTCGCTGATCGAAATGTCTTCGAAAGCCCGCTCGGCGGCGAGCGCCATCAAGGCGTCGACAATGCGGTTTTTGGTGTCGCCGCTCTTTGGCGCGGCGGAAGGGGCGGCGTCCTGGTCGGCCATCGAAGCCTCCTTGGTCCCGTTTTGGAGAGCTAGTTTAGAGGCTTGTCGCGACTTGGCCAAGCGGCGGCGGGAGCGGACGCGCCCGCCGCTATTTTAGATTGCTCGTCACTTCGTTGAACGGGGCCTTGAGCTTATTGCCCACTGACGAGACCGCGGTGATGATGGCCAGGGCGATGAGGGAGGCGATCAAGCTATATTCGATCGCAGTTGCGCCGGATTCATTGGCCAGGAAAGTCTTGAGCAAACGCAACATCGAAGGCTCCGGATCTACATGGGCCAACCGTAGAGAGGCCTCATGCCTCCTGTCATGTGCGCTCTTTACGCTTGAGAGATTTCAGCGAACTTAAAGCGGTCCGCGAGTCGGCGGCTTTCGCCAAAGGCAGGCGGACGGCGCCTTAGACTAGTCTATCCCGCCAATTCGCCGGCGCGCTTATGAGCCGCCGCGATCGCTCTGCCCATCAGCGCCTCGAGTCCGTCTGCGCCCTGCAACACGGCGAGGGCGGCAGCCGTCGTGCCGCCCGGCGAGGTTACGTTTTGCCGGAGCTGCGCCGCCGACACGCCCGGTTCTCGCGCCAGCAATTCGCCTGCGCCCTCGACCGTGCCGCGGGCGAAGCGCATCGCCAGGTCGGCCGGCAGGCCGAGCGCCGCGCCGGCGGCGGCCATCGCCTCGACCAGCGCGAACACATAGGCCGGGCCCGAACCGGACAAGGCGGTCACCGCATCGATCAAATTCTCGTCGGGCAGCCAGTCGAACAGGCCCACAGCGGAGAGCAGCGTGCGCGCGATGTCGCGCTGACGGTCCGTCAACGCGTCATTGGCGGCGGCGCCGGTCACGCCGCGGCCGATCGCCGCCGGCGTGTTGGGCATGGCGCGCACGAACGCCCGCGCCTTGGGCGCGCGCGCCTGAAGATCGGCGATCCTTTTGCCGGCGATGATCGAGACGACGAGCGCGTCCGCATGGGCGAGTTCGGCGATCGAAGGCGCGGCGGCGTCGAGCGTCTGCGGCTTGACCGCTAGGACGACGACTTCCGGCTTGAAGCCGGGCGGCGGCGGCAGGGCGAGGCCGCGGCTGCGGGCCAACTCGATCATCTCGGGCGCAGGCGCCGGATCGAGAATAGCAACGCCCTCAGGCCGAAGGCCGCCGGCCAACCAGCCGCGCAGCATCGCCCCGCCCATCTTGCCGGCGCCGACCAGGGCGATGGATTCTGGCCAAGCGGTCATATTCGTCCTCCCTCCCGTCATGGCGGGCGTCCCGGCCGTTTCGTCTTCAGCAGATGATCGTTGAACGACGCCGTCGCTGGCCGGGTCAAGCCCGGCCGTGACGCTCCTGGGAGAAAGGATGCGGCTTCGATCTGCCGGCAGGCCGCCTAGGCGTGTCCCTGCGTCTCGAACATCGCGATGTCGAGGGCTTCGCGCGCGTTCTTGCCCGCCCACAGCACGAACTGGAAAGCCTGGTAGTAATTCTCGCAAGCGGTCAGCGCCGCCTGGACGATCGAGCCGCATTGCGCGTCGCTCGGCTGAGCGCCGCCGGCAAGGACCAGCGAATGCCGGAACATGACGATGTCCTCGCTGCTCCAAAGATCGAAATGGCCGATCCACATTTGCTCGTTGATCAACTGGATCAGCGATGCGACCTCGGCCCGCCGGCGCGGCGGCGCCTTCAGATCGAAGGAGCAACCGACATGCAGCGATTCGATGTCGGGCAGCCAGGTGAAGGCGACTTCGTATTGCGTCCAGGCGCCGGAGACGAGGATCGAGATTTCGTCTTCGTCGCCCCGATCGAACGCCCATTCATTGAGAGAAGCCAATCGTTCGACCACGTCGAGGGGATGTTCGGGACGATCGGCGACGAAATTCAGGCTCGGCGTCATTCCTGACCCTTCGGCTGCGGTTGGAGCGGAAATCTTCAGCACGCTTCACTCGACGGCAAAGGGCGGAGTCGGCCAGGCCGAATCACCCCATCGACGAATATAAACGCCTCAGACTCGCGCGAACATTGCCGAAGGCATCGCGGATTCGCGAAATTTCGTAAACGGTCGGGAAACCGACGTCCACAGAATCAGCAAGACGAATCAAATGGGTGGCGGCGGCTTGACGGCGTCGGCTTCGAGCCGGGCGACGCGCGCCTCGAGCGCGCTCAGGCGTCCCTCCAGCCCTGCGACTCTTTCCCGCAGCTTCTCGTTCTCGCCGCGCGCCAGGGCCGCCATTTCGCGCGCCGCTTCGAACTCCTCGCGAGACGGAAGGTCCATGCCCGACATTAGCCGCTCGAGCTGGCCGCGCAGCATGGTTTCGACTTCGCGACGCGCTCCGTCCGCGAGCCCGGCGGCGTCGGACATCAGACGCGAGAGGTCGTCGAAGAATCGGTTCGAAGTTTGCGGCATGGCGGGCTCCTCGGGCCGAATAGGCCTGAAAAGATTTGGAGCCCGCGCTGCGCCGATGCAAGAGGCCGCCTACCGGCCGGCGGCGAAGGCCTTGAACGCCTCGGCGTAATCGGGATGCCAGCGCGACAGAGCCGGCCGGTTCTCGATGACGTCGCCGATGGCCCAGGCCATGCGGCGCTCGTCGAGCGCGCGCGGCGTCTCGTCGTCGGGGCAGAGAATATAGAAGTCGCCCGCCTCCAACCGCTGGAGCATGAAATCGACGGTCTGCTCCGCCGTCCAGGCGCCGGCCGGCTTCTCGGCGCGGCCGCGCGCGGTCAGGCCGGTGAAGACGAAACCGGGGATCAGCAGATGCGCGCTGATCTGGCAGCCGGGCGTGTTGCGCAGCTCATGCTGCAGGGCCTCGGTGAAGACCTTCACGCCGGCTTTCGAGACATTATAGGCTGGATTGCCCGGCGGCGTGGTGACGCCTTGCTTCGAGCCGGTGTTGATGATCAGGCCCGGCCGGCCGCGCTTGATCATGGCCGGTCCGAAGACCTGCGTTCCGTGAATCACGCCCCACAGATTGACGGCGAGGATGCGCTCCCAATTCTCGGCCGGGCCGAACGCGCTGCTCTCCGGCCCGATTCCGGCATTGTTCATCAGCACGTCGACGCCGCCGAAGCGCTCGGCCACGGCCGCCTCCAGCCGGCGCACCTGATCGAGACGGCCGACATCCGTGGCGAGCGTCATCACGCTCGCCGCGCCGTCCGGGGCCGCGGAGGCAATGGTTTCCGCGGCCTTGGCGAGCCGGTCCTCGCCGAGATCGGCGAGGCAGACTTTCAGCCCGGCCTGAGCGAAGCGCGTCGCCGCGGCGAGGCCGATGCCGGACGCGCCGCCGGTGACGACGGCGACCGCGCCGGCGGAGAGAGCAGGATGAGGCAAGTTTTCCTCCAGTGAGGCGGCCCGCTGCGTGGGCGAACGGACTGCGCCGGGGGACCCCAGCGTAAGATCGCAGAGCTCGGCGGCGAGCAATGCAAATCCCGGTGATCGCGGCGTCTCGAAGACGCTTTGACCTTGGGCGCCTTCTCCCGCGCGTTTTCTGATAAATTATGGGCGCGCCCCTTTCGGGGCTCAAGGAGGAGACACCATGACGAAGACGATTTTCGCCGCGCTCATCGCCGCCGCCGTGATCGGCGCGCCGAGCCTCGCCTTGGCCGACGCCTCATGCGCCGCCCAGGCGACCGACAAGAAACTGGCCGGCGCCGCCAAGACCAGCTTCCTGACCAAATGCAAGAAGGACGCGCAGGCCTCCTGCGACCAGCAAGCCGCCGACAAGAAGCTCGCCGGCGCCGCCAAAACAAGCTTCACCAAGAAATGCGTGACCGACGCCACGGGCGAATAGCGACGATCTCCCCGCGAAGCGGGGACATGCGACGGCATGGCGGAGGGTCGCGACGATCGAGGGTAATCCCCTCGCTCGGGCGGCCCTTCGCCGCGCCCCGTTCGGGCTCTCCGCGCTTTGCCGCACAGGGAGACCGGGGCGCCAATCCGGCCATTTCCGCGCCGCCATTCCGACAAATTGACCCAATTGGATTTAAGACAAGAAGGGGAATCGGCGAATGAAATGGCTTCTCGTTCTTCTGGGTCTTGTCCTGATCGTCCTTGCCGGCGCCGGCCTCGTCGCGAGCATCGACCTTCTGACGACCGAGATCGGCGCGATTTACGCCACCTGTTCGGCGATATCGGCCGCCGCCGGCCTGGTCATTCTCGCCATGGCGGCGCTCGCCCACCGCATCGACGCCTTGCGCGCCGCGATCCTCAGGCAAAGCGAGGCGACGCGCCGGGTCGCCGCCGAGCTCGATCTTGCGCCGCCCGTTCCGCCGCCGGCCGCAGCCCTGGAGCCGACCGAGCCGCCGCCGATTCCGCCGCAATCGGCGCCCGAGGTCGAGCCGACGAGCGCGCCGCCTCTGGCGGCCGACGCCGCGTCGATGGAAGGCCAAGGGGAGGAGCGGCAGCCCACGACGCTCGTCGGCCGCTACAGTTCGGGCGGCGCGAATTACAGCATTTTTTCCGACGGCTCGATCGAGGCTGAAACCGACCAAGGCTCCTATCGCTTCGCCTCGATGAGCGACTTCAAGGCTTACATCGCCGCCAAACGCGCGACCGCTTGATCCTCAAGCCGGCCGGGCGCCATTGGCGGTCCGGCTCGCGACGACGGACCGTGCGCCGCTCTTCGGCGCGGCGAAGAGCTTCGACAACGTGAAGATCGCGGCCAGCGTCGCCCCATAGACCACGACCTGCAGCACAGAAGGCTGATCCGAATAGCCGATCAGCGTGTGCAGCACGCGGCCCAACAAGCTCGTATCCGAGAGAATCGAGGAGCTGTCCCAAGCCGTCTGCGACAGCGCGCCGATCAGCCCGGCCTGCTGGAAGAACGAGGCGCTCTGGGCGGCGAGGCCGGCGGCGAGGAAGGTGATCAGCGCCGTCGTCACCCGGAAGAGATGACGCTGCGGAATCGTCACCAAGCCAAGGAAAGTCAGGGCGCTGACCGCGCAGCCGGCGAGCAGGCCGAGGCCGGAGCCGGCCAAGAGCTCCGCCGCGCCCGATCCGCCGGCCGCGGCGAGACCATAAAGGAAGAGGGCGACTTCCGAACCTTCGCGCATCACGGCGACGCCGACGACGACGGCGAGGGCGAAGAGCGAGCGCGAGCCGCTGCGCACCTGTTCGCCGAACTGACGCATATCGGCGGCCATCTGCCTGCCATGGCTCGCCATCCAGACATTGTGCCAAGTCAGCATGAGGACGGCGATCGCCAGGATCGCGCCGTTGAGCAGCTCCTGGCCCATGCCGGCGACCGCGTCGGCGATCGCGCCGGCGAAAGCGGCGACCAAAGCTGCGCCGACGATCCCGCCGGCGACGCCGATCGAAACCCAAAGCCGGCTCCGGGCGACGCCGCGCGTGACGGCCAGCACGATGCCGACAATGATGCCCGCCTCGATGACTTCGCGAAAGACAATGATCAGCGCGCCAAGCATCCCGAACGCTCCATCACCGAACGATTAGAAAACCTTCGGTCGTTTTTTCGTGGTAATCGTCGTAAAAGCGATAGCGGCCGGGCGGCAGCGGCCGGACTTGCACCGTGATTTTGGAATTGCCGGCGACGACCTTTTCGACGCGCAATTGCTTGCTTTCGAATTCGGCGGGCGTCGCGTCCTGGTTCGAGATTTCGATCGTCACCGGCTGGTTGGCGGGGGCGGTGATCTCGGCCGGCGTGAAGAGATGGTCCTTCAGCGAAAGTTGAATCGGCGCCGACTCGGCTCGCGCCGCGCCGCAAACCGCCAATGCGACGGCCAACGCGCCCACGCCACGGCCGAAATTCGTCAACATCCGCATTCCATCACCTCATCGATCTTCGAACGCGCCGCTTTGCGCTTGATCAAAAACTGGCTCTCGCCCCCTGCGCCTTGGCGCTGGCGGGCCTTGGGGACAAGGCCGGCGAAGAAGGCGGGCGCGAGGCGCACTCGCCGTCGGTCAAACGCCGGACGCCGATGAGACCTGTCGCCCGTTCCTGAAAGCTCTTTCCAAGAACCAACCTCTCTAATGGGGAAGAAATCGAGGAGAGCAACAAGAAGATCGAAATTTCTATTTTGAATAATTCAACCCAGGCGAAATTCTCGAACCATTCCGGAAGCGCAGATTTTTCTTGTTCTAAACTAGGCGGATCACGATTTCGTGATCGCTTCGCGCCTCAGCGGATTCGATAGACTTTTAGCGGCGCTTCCGGCGGAACCGAAACCGGCTCGAGCCAATCCGGCGCGCGGCCGGCGAGCAGCGCCGCCGCCAAGCCGTCCGGATTGCCCGCCGCATAGCCGGCGAATTCGGCGCGCGCCGGACAAAAGACCAGGTAGGCTGCGCCGCTCCCCTCGGCGATTTTTCTGGCCTCGTCGGGGCGCGCGAGCATCGCGCGGACCAGTTCGCCGTTGCCGTGATTGTTGCGATGATATGACGCGGCGAGGACCGCGTGGTCGGTATCGGCGAGAATGTCCGAGCCCATATCGATCGCCGCCATCAGCAGCGATTTCGGCAGGACGTCGAGCGCGTGGATGGTCGCCGGGCTGCGACAAGCTTCGCCCGCGGCGCGGCCCTCGGTCGAAATCGGCGCCACGATTGCAGCAACAATCGCCCAGAAGATCGAGCAGAAGGGCAGGATCGCGAGGACCGGCGCGGGTCGGGCCAAGGGGCTCCGCCGCCGCTCCGCCCAATCCATCGCCTTGGCCGCGGCCCAGACGCCGCCGAACAGGGCGATGGCCGAGGCCGAAGACAGGGCCCGCACCTGCCAGATTGACGTCGCCAGGCCTGTCGCCGCGAAACCGGCGACGATCAGCCAGTCGAGGCGCGCCGCGCCGCGCTCGCGCCAGGCCGCGAGCAGCGCGGCGGCGAGCCCGAAAAGCGGCGCCAGCGCGAAGATCAGCAAATCGTTCGGCTTGGCCCGAATTAACGCAAGGAGCGGCCGCGCCTCGTCGACGCCGCTGAGCCAATAGCGGCGCAGGAGCGGATCGACGCCGGCCTGCGGGTCGCCGAGACAGGCGGGAAAGAACAGCGCCAGCGCGCCGAGCGCGATCGCTCCGCCGAGCGCCAAGGCGGCGAGCCGGAGCGGCCAAGTCGCGAGCCGCTTCGCGCCGGCCGCGATCGCCGCGAGCGCCGCCGAGCCGACGAAGATCGTCAGGAGATGCGGCGTCGAGAAGGCGTCGCAGGCGCCGAGGAAATAGTGCGAGGGGCCGATCGTCGCGACGAACAACAGCAGCGACGAAAGCGCGAGCGAGATCGAGAAGCCGATCAGCGGGCGGGCGAAAGCCTCGCCTTCGGCGGCGAAAACCAGCGCGAAGACGGCGATGTCGGCGAGAATGTAGACGATGTTCTCGATATTGATCGACAGCGACAGCGCCGCCAGCCCGGCGGCGAGCGCCGCGCTTCCCATTGTCTTGGCCGCGACCGCGTCGATGGTGGCGCGCAGAATCAGGACGACCAGTAAGATCTGGGCCGCGTGATGGTGAATGCGGCCAGGCTCGAAATGAGCGACGACCGCGCCGGCCAGAATCAGCATGATCGCCGCAGGGAGCATGGCGGCCGGACCGGCGAGCCGGCGCGCCAGGCCGACAACCGCCAGACAAAGCGCGAAGAGCAGCGCCAGCGGAAAGACGATCCGCGTCAGCCGCTCCGCCTGCTCCATCGGCAGGACAAGCGCGAAACCCTTGATCAGCGCCGCCAGCGGGACATCGAGCACGCGCGTCCAATGCATGTCGACGCCGAGCGGCGGGTCGAGGCGATATTGATGGAGATCGAACCAGGCCTGGCCGGCGAGGAGGTCGCGCACCTCGACCAGGCGCATCGCGTCGTCGGTATTGGCGAAGGCGCCGGTCGTCCACACCGACGCCGCGCTTGGCCAAAATCGGGCGATCGAGAGGCCGAGCGCCAGAAAGGCGAGCGTCGCCGGCGAGCGCAGCAGCGAAAATCCGGCCGCTTCGCGCGCCAGGGCGGGAGGACGGGCGGCGGCGAACGACATGAAGCATCCTTAAGGTCATTCCCGCGATGAGCGGGAATGACGCGGCGGGCGGCGGCCGACGGCGAATGAGGCGGCCTTTCACCAAGGGTCAACTTTTCCCAGTCAATGATTGAAAGAGCGTTATCCCGGCCGATTAACCCCTCCGGCTTTTTTGAGAATGTCGACGAACGCCCTGGCCGCAGGGCCCGAACCGGAACGTCCGGCGCTGAAGGCCGATCCTGCCGAGCCCGCCTCGTGGCCGGGCGCCGAGGGTCTCGCCCGAACGTTGCGCGAGGCGGCGCAGACGATGCGCGCCGCCTTTGGCGATCCTCAGGCGGTAAAGCGCGCCGCGCCGCGCGTCGCGGTGATCCTGCCCTGCCACAACGAGGCGGCCGCGATCGGCCGCGTGGTTCGCGAATTCAAGGCCGCGCTGCCCGAGGCGCGCGTCGTCGTCTTCGACAACGCCTCGAGCGACGACACCGCCGAGGTCGCGCGCGCGGCCGGGGCCGAGGTGTTCTTCGAAAAGCGGCCGGGCAAGGGCAATGTCGTGCGGCGGATGTTCGCCGATATCGACGCCGACATCTATCTGATGGCCGACGGCGACGGGACGTATGACGCCGCTTCCGCGCCGCGCCTTGTCGCGGCCATCGCCGAAAACAATATCGACATGGCGATCGGCGCGCGGGCCGAGATTTTCGATCAGGCGCATCGGCCCGGCCACGCGCTGGGCAACTTGCTCTTCAACCGCCTCTATGTCGCGCTGTTCGGCGCCGGCTTCGACGATATTTTTTCGGGCTACCGCGCCTTCTCGCGCCGCTTCGTCAAAAGCTTTCCCGCTCTGTCCTCGGGCTTCGAGATCGAGACTGAGCTTTCCGTCCACGCCAGCCAACTCCGCCTGCCGACGGTAGAAATCCCCCTGCCCTATGGCAAGCGCGAAGACGGGTCGGCCTCGAAACTGCGCACCATCCGCGACGGCGCGCGGATTTTGCGCACCTTCGCGCTGCTGCTTAAAGAGACCCGGCCGGCCCTGTTCTTCGGCTCGCTGGCCGCGGCGACGATGCTGACCGCAATCGTCCTCGCGGCGCCGATCTTCGCCACGTACGCCGAGACCGGCCTGGTGCCGCGCCTGCCGACCGTCGTGCTGTGCACCGGCTTGGCGCTCGCGGCGGCGCTGATGGGCATGTGCGGACTGATCCTCGATTCGCTGGCGCGAGCGCGGGTCGAGCAGAAGCGGATTTTGTACCTTGCGATGGCGGCGCCGCGGGGGTGAGAGTTCATTTCGCCTGGATCGACTTGGCGTGAAAGACGCCGCTGATTTGATTCGCTCGCCCGAGAGGACGAAAAGTATCGCCAAGCCCTGAATGCCCTTCAGGGCGCAGGCTTTTTGCCCGCGCGCGGATCGCGTTCGCCCTGTCCACAGGCTTGACGCACAATCGAATGGGCGGCGGAGGCGAAGCATCGTAAACTGGCGGCATGAACGCCGATACGATCGCCCGCATCAAAATCACCCTCGACAAGGTGAAGCCGGCCGTCTGGCGCCGGCTAGAGGCCCCGCTCGACATCACGCTCGACCGGCTGCACCTGACCATCCAGGCGGCGATGGGCTGGGACGACGACCATCTCCATGAATTTCGCGCCGGAAAGTTTCGCTGGAGCACGCCGGATTCCTTTGCGGGCTGGGACCCCGAGGCCGAGGGCTTCACCGACGCGCGCAAGGCTCGGCTCGGCGATATTCTCGAAATGATCGGCGCGAAGAAGCTCGTTTATGTTTACGACTTCGGCGACAATTGGGTGCATACGATCAAAATCGAGCGCCTCGTCGACTCCGAACCGGGTGCGTTCTATCCGTGGCTGACCGAAGTCAGCGGCCGATGCCCGCCCGAAGATTGCGGCGGACCTTGGAGGTACGCCCGCTTGCTCGACGTCATCAAGGACCCCGCGCATGAACGCCACGATGAACTCATGGAATGGCTGGGCGACGACTTCGATCCGAACGTCGACGGAGCCGAGTCGCTCCGGGCGAAAGTCGTCGCTCTCGCCAAGCGATGGTCTCGCGAATCGGCTGGCGGAAACGCCAAGAGTCGCTGATGTCCAAGGCGACGCGGGCGACGAAAATGCTGGAGCAGGCGGGAATCGCCTTCACCGTCCATAGCTACGATTACGATCCCGACGCCGACCGGATCGGCGTTCAGGCCGCCGAGGCGCTGGACGAGCCGCCTGAGCGGGTGCTGAAGACGTTGATGGCGCTGGTCGACGGCAAGCCGGTCTGCGTCATCGTCCCCTCGGACCGCGAGGTCTCGATGAAGAAGCTCGCGGCCGCCTTCGGCGGCAAGTCGGCGCAGATGATGAAGCCTGCCGACGCGGAGCGGGTGTCGGGCTACAAGGTCGGCGGCATCTCTCCGTTCGGTCAGATGCGCAGGATTCCGGTCGCCATAGAGGAGCAATCGATGGCGCATAGCCTCGTCTTCATCAATGGCGGCCAACGCGGGTTGCAGGTGCGGCTGAGGCCGGGCGACGCGGCGGCTGCGCTCGAGGCGCGCGTCGCGCCGCTGGCGGCGTAGCGACAGCCGGCGGTCCTGCGCGTCTGGAATGCGGTCCCGACGCGCCGAATCCGGCGCCCCGCCGCAAGCGTAGAGCGGCGGGCGCGCGGCCGTCGGCCTGACCAAAGCTTCTTCTTGTGAATAAACGGGCGTCGCGGCGGCCGACGGCGCCGGCGCATTCCTCGACAGGCCTGCTTTGCGCGGCCACAATGGCCGGCGACGACTTCCCTTTGGAAAATCTCTCCTTATGTTCTCTCTCGACGACCTCGCCCGCATTATCGCCGAACGCGCCTCCGCGGCGGCGGATAAATCCTATACCCGGTCGCTTCTCGACAGGGGCGCCAAAGGCGCCGCCAAAAAATTCGGCGAGGAGGCGGCGGAATTCGTCATCGCGGCGGTCGCCGAGGACGAGCAGGCTTTGCGCGCCGAGGCGGCGGACGTGCTATATCACCTTCTGGTTGTGCTCGAGGCGCGGGGGGTCAAGCTCGCCGACGTGCTCGCCGAATTGCAACGGCGCACGCAGCGCTCCGGCCACGACGAGAAAGCCAGCCGGGCGAAACCCGCCCTTTAGGATCGAGGCGCCTTGATTTAGATGAGCGAACCCGCCTTCGCCGACCCGCCCAAACGGGTCCTGTCGCCCTATCATCGCTTCAGCCGCGAGGAATGGGCGAAATTGCGCGCCGATACGCCGCTGACCTTGAACCTCGAAGATCTGCGCCGGCTGCAATCGCTGCATGAACCGATCTCCCTGGAAGAGGTGATCGCGATCTATCTGCCGCTGTCGCGCCTGCTCGCCCTCTATGTCGCGGCGACGCAGGGCCTGTTCAAGGCGACGCAGCGCTTCCTTGGCGCCGAGGACGGCAAGATGCCCTATATTATCGGCGTCGCCGGTTCGGTCGCGGTCGGCAAATCGACCACGGCGCGCGTCTTGAAGGCGCTGCTCTCCCGCTGGCCGAACACGCCCAAAGTCGAGCTCGTCACCACCGACGGCTTCTTGAAGCCCAGGGCCACGCTGATCCGCGAGAACCTGATGGACCGCAAGGGCTTTCCGGAAAGTTACGACGGCTCGGCCCTGATCCGATTCTTGTCGGACGTCAAGGCGGGCGAGCGCAACGTGCTCGCGCCCGTCTATTCGCACCTGACCTACGACATCGTTCCCGGCGAGCACATCGTCATCGACCGACCGGACATTCTCATCGTCGAGGGACTCAACGTCTTACTGCCGAATCGCCTCTCCCGCGGCGACAAGGAAATCCCCTTCGTCTCCGACTTCTTCGATTTCTCGATCTTCCTCGACGCTGACGACGCGCTGCTGGAAAAATGGTACGTCGCGCGTTTCATGACGCTGCGCGAAACTGTGTTCCGCGACGAGCGGTCCTACTTTCGTCAATTCGCCGATCTCAGCGACGAGGAGGCGGAGGCGACGGCCCGCTCGATCTGGCGGCGCATCAACCTCGTCAATCTGCACGAGAACATTCTGCCGACGCGGCCGCGCGCCAGCCTGCTCCTCACCAAGGGGCCGAGCCACCGCATCGAACAAGTGGCTTTGCGCAAGCTATGAGTCGCGGCGCGCGGGGAAGAGGCGACGTCGCTGGCGCGCCGGCGGGCGGAGCGCGGGCTCGGCGCCTGGGTCCCCTCTCCCCGTGGAGCGAAGCGGAACGGGGAGAGGTACGGAGAGGGGGTTTCGACGCTGCGCTTAATGCTCGGGCGCTCCGGGCCGGCGCAATCTTGCTCGTCCGCCGTGTCTTCGCCCGCGCGCTCGCCGCGGCCGCCCTTCTCCTCTTCGCGCCGATGGCTGCCTTGGCCGACCCGCCGGTCTGCCATGGCCGCGATCTTGCCGATCTCGCCGCGGCGCGGCCGGAGGCGCTGAAAAAGGCCGAGACGGCGAGAGCCGATTGGCTGGTCAACGCCAGCGGCCTGCTGTGGCGGGTCGAAAAGCAAGGCGTCGCGCCCTCCTATCTGTTCGGCACGATTCATTCGAGCGACGATCGCGCCATCGCGCTCGCGCATAAGGCGGCCGAGGAGATCAAAGGCGCCAAAGTCGTCGCCACCGAACTTGGCGGCCCGATCGACAAGACCGCGATGGCCGAATACGGCGCCAAGCTGCTGGTCAACGCCTTGGCGCAGGATAAGGACACATTCGAGCCGATCGCCGCGGAGGACCGCGCCGCGGTCGAGAAATATCTTGCCGCGCGCGGCGTCAACGCTGAGCTCGCCCATCACATCCAGCTTTGGTTCCTGGCTGCGACGACGGCCGCGCCGCTCTGCGAATCGCAACGCCAGGCCGCCGACCTGCCGATCGTCGACAATGTGATCGCCGAGACCGCCAAGGATCTCGGCGTGAAAATCGTTGCGCTCGAGACGTTCGAAGAGCAAGGCGCGACCCTCGCCGCGCTGAAACCGGCCGACGCGGCGACGATTCTGGTCGGCGGCGCGAAAAAGCCCGGCCTCGACGAGGACGCCTATGCGACCTTGCTCGATCGCTACGTTGTCGGGCGGCCGGTCGAAGCGATGCCGATCATCGACGCCAGCGGCCTCATGTCGAAGGAGGAGATCGCGGCGGAGGATCGTTTCAGCCTGCTCCTGCTGCGCGAGCGTAACCGCGTGATGGCGGAGCGGGCGAAGCCGTTGATCGAGGCCGGCGGCGCCTTCGTCGCGGTCGGCGCCTTCCACCTCGCCGGCAAGGACGGCCTCGTCGCCTTGCTGCGCGAGCAAGGCTGGCAAGTCACGCCGCTGTGGTAAAGCGCCATCCTCCCCCCATCGAAGACGGGCGAGGATGAGGTCGCAACATGTCCAAATCTCCCCCCATCGTCGACGTGCTGATGCCCGTCGCGGTCGATCAGGCCTATAGCTATCGCTTGCCCGACGGCCTCGACGTCGCGCGCGGGCAATTCGTCGAAGCGCCGCTCGGAACGCGGCGGGCGACGGGCGTCGTCTGGTCGATCGGCGAAGGCGACGGCGCCAATCTCAAGCAGATCGCGTCGCTGCGCGACATTCATCCCCTGCCTGCGGCCGTACTGGAGTTCATCGACTGGGTTGCGCGCTGGACGCTCGCGCCGCGCGGCATGGTCCTGCGCATGGCCGCCCGCGCTCCGGAGACGGCGACGGCGCCGCAACCGCGCTTTCTGATCGAAGCGACGGGCAAGCCGCCGAGCCGACCGACCCCGACGCGCGAGCGCGTTCTCGCTGCGCTCGGCGAGCGCGCAATGGGAAAATCCGAGCTCGCGGCGGCCGCGCGGTGCTCGGCGGGCGTGATCGACGGGCTGATCGCCGACGGCGCGCTGCGCTCGGTCGCGGCGCCGCTCGAACCGATCGCCCGTCCGCCCGATCCTGATCACGCGCCGCCGCGGCTCAATCCTGGCCAGCGCGAAGCCGCCGACGCATTGATCGCAGCGGTCGACAGGCGCGCCTTTTCCGCGACCTTGCTCGAAGGCGTCACCGGCTCGGGCAAGACGGAAGTCTATTTCGAGGCGGTCGCGGCGGCGCTGCGCGCCGGACGCCAGGCGCTGATCCTGCTGCCGGAAATCGCCCTGACGACGCAGTTCCTCGACCGCTTCGCCCAGCGCTTCGGGACGCGGCCGGCCGAATGGCATTCGAGCGCGCCGACCGCCATGCGCGGCCGCTTATGGACCGCGATCGCCAACGGCGAAGCGCGCGTCGTCGCCGGGGCGCGCTCGGCCTTGTTCCTGCCCTTCGCAAGTCTCGGCCTGATCGTCGTCGACGAGGAGCACGAGGCGGCGTACAAGCAAGAGGACGGCGTGACGTACCATGCCCGCGACATGGCGGTGGTGCGCGGCAGAATCGAAAACGCCGCCGTCGTGCTCGCCTCGGCGACGCCGTCGATCGAGACGCGAGTCAACGCCGAGCACGGCCGCTACGCCTGGCTGAAGCTCGCCTCGCGCTTCGGCGCGCGGGCGCTGCCCGAGCTCGAGGCGATCGACCTCAAGCGCGAGCCGCCGGGGCGCGGCCGCTGGCTGTCGCCGCGCCTGATCGCGGCGATCGAGGAGGCGCGGGCGAAAGGCGAGCAATCGCTGCTCTTTCTCAATCGCCGCGGCTATGCGCCGCTGACGCTTTGCCGGGCCTGCGGCCATCGCTTTCAATGCCCCAATTGCTCCGCGTGGCTGGTCGAGCATCGTTTCCGGCGCCAGCTCGTCTGCCACCATTGCGGACATGTCGAGGGGCGGCCCGAACTCTGCCCGTCCTGCAACGAGGCCGACAGCCTGGCCGCCTGCGGTCCGGGCGTCGAGCGGCTGGCGGAGGAAGCGCAACTTTTGTTCCCGGACTCGCGACCTCTCGTCCTTTCTTCGGACACGCTCGGCGGCCTCGACCATTTGCGCCATCAGCTCGATGAAGCGGCGTCAGGAGCCTACGATATCGTCATCGGCACGCAGCTCGTCGCCAAAGGCCATAATTTTCCGCTGCTGACCGTGGTCGGGATCGTCGATTCGGACGTCGGCCTCGCCAATGGCGATCCGCGCGCCGCCGAACGTACTTTCCAACTCCTGCAGCAGGCGACCGGACGCGCCGGACGCGGCGACAGGCCCGGCCGCGGCCTGTTGCAGACGTGGCAGCCCGAACATCCGGTGATCCAGGCGCTGCTTTCCGGCGACGCCGAACGCTTCTATGCGCAAGAGACGCGCGAGCGCGAAATCGCCGGCCTGCCGCCGTTTGGCCGGCTGGCGTCGTTGATCGTCTCGGGCGCCGATCGCGGCGCGGCCGAGGCGCATGCGCGGGCGCTGGCGCGGACCGCTTTCGCCCTGCCCCACGGGCCGCGTTGGCGGGTCGCTCCGCTCGGCGGCGAAAGACGCGCCGACGAGATCGTCCTGCTCGGCCCCGCCGAGGCGCCGGTCGCGATCCTGCGCGGCCGCCATCGCTTCCGCCTGCTCGCCAAGGCGCCGCGCAGCGCCGATCTGCAGGGCTTCCTCCGCGCCCTCATCGCCGCCGCGCCGCCGGAGCGCGGCGGCGTGCGCGTGGCGGTCGACATCGATCCGCAGAATTTCATGTGAAGGCGCAGGTACGGACATTTGCCGCCGCGACCGGCACGCAACAATCGCTGCGGACGCGCCGGTAAAACCTCAACATGTCGCCATCGCCAAATTGACGGCCAATTCGAACGCCCGCGTGATCCGATCTTTGCCCGGCGCGAGGTCCGGATCCAATCTCAACAGGCGCAACCCGGGATCGGCTTTGACGATCCGGCATGCGGCCGCGCCGCGCGAATCGCGCTCGAGCTCGATCGCGGCGCGCTTGCCGCCGACGCCGATATTGGCGAGCGCGACCTTCGGCAACCATTCGGGCAGCGCCGGATCGATGATCAGCGCGCCCGCCTGCCCGGCGACGGTCAGGCCGGTCAGCGCGTGGCAAATCTGAATCACCGCGGAGGCCGACCAAGCTTGCGGCGAACACGCCTCGGGATACACGCCCGGATGCGGATGTCTTTTATCGCGGGCGTGTCCGCCGAACACTTCCGGCAATCGATCGTCTTCGAAGAGGCCTGCCGCCTCGAAAAGCGCCTTCGCAACTTTATGGAGCGCGTCGTTGAACCCGTAGCGCTTCAAGCCAAAACAGATATTGGCGTTCGCCGCCGGCCAAATCGATCCGAGATGGTACGAGAGAGGATTGTAGGCCGGGTGCTCGCTGGACAGAGTCCGTACGCCCCAACCGCTGAACATGTCCGGCGCGAGCAGACGTTCGGCGACCGCCGCCGCTTTGTCCTCGTCGATGATTCCGTAGGCTAGGCAAGCGCCGGCATTGGAGGCGATCGTCTTCACCGGCTCCTTGTCCGGGCCGAGCGCCATGGCGAAGAAACGCAAGTCCTCCATCCAGAATCGTTCGTTGAAGCGTCTCTTGAGAGCGGCGGCCTGCGCGAAGAGCTCGGCCGCTCTTTCGCGTTCGCCGATCGTCGCAAGGACGCACGCCAAGCTCTGCTTGGCCGCGTAATAGATGGCTTGGATCTCGGCGACCGCTATCGGATCGGGCGTGAACGCGCCGTCGGGATAAAGAACGGCTTGCCGCGAATCCTTCCAGCCTTGGTTCTTGATGCCGGCTTCGCCGGCCAGCGTTCGGTATTCGTAGAACCCGTCGCCGTCGATATCGCCGTCGCGGTCCATCCATTCGAGCGCGCCGAAAACTTTGTCGCGAACGGCGTCGAAAGCGGCGCGATCGCCGCTTTGGGCGAAATGCAACGCCGCGCCGATGACGAAGAGACCCGGGGCCGAATAGTCGCCGTAATAATGTACGAACGGCGTCGCCCCGGTGAGCGCCAGCGGGCTGAGCTGCCGTTGGTGCAAGATTCTGCCTGGCTGCGAGTCGTATCGATGGTCGACCGTCGAGGCCGCCCACCGCGCCAGGATAGACAGTGCGCCGCCCAGCGTCGACGAGTTGAGCAGCGAAGATTGAATGCCGGCGACGAGCGTGTCGCGACCGAACAGCCCCGTATAGTTCGGCACGCCGCCGATCGGCGTCAGAATCTCCTCGCCCTCGCCGCACAGAGATTGCAGCGACCAAAGGTCGGCGGCGGCCCTGTCCCAAGCCGCCTGCACGGCGCGGTTCGAACATTCGAACTCGACGCATTCCGCGAGCCATTTATCGATCCTGGCGCAGTCGGGATGCGTGCGCGTCGGCTCGCCGTCGACGCCGAACCATGGCTCGATCGGCTCGCCGAGGAAGATCGGCGAAATGTCGACAGAAAGGGCTTTCGAAGCCTGCGGGTGAAGAACGATTGTGGCCCCCAGCGAGCCGCTTTCGTCGGCGACCGCGTCCGGACCGGTCACGCGGATTCGCGTCGCATGGTTGAGCTTGGGATGTTCGTAGCTGAATGTCAGCTCGCCGCAGCCTCGCTCGAGCTGCCTGAAATATCGCCGGATCGGCGCGTCCTGCCGCCGTTCGCCGCTTTGGACTTCCTCTTGATCGATGAAATCGGCGGAAAAAATCAGATCGAGCGCGATCGCCGCGTCGGCAAGGCCGCGATTGACGACGACAATGTCCTGATGCAGGCCGCCGCCGACGCACGTTCCGACCTCGATTTCGATCCCCTTGCGAACGATTTCGCCGCCGCTGGGATCGTCGTCGCCCGGCGGCGCGGCCTCGCGTCCGGCCGGGGACGGCGCGAGGTAATAAGCCATCATTCGATGCGGCGCGACGGCGTTGCAGCAAACCGGCTCGACGCTCTCGCCATCGACGCGCAAGTCGAAGCGCGAGAGAAAGCGCGTCTTGTGGAAATAATAGCCGTGATCCTGTTGGAGAATGCATCCGCGCCAATTGGCGATCAGCATATGGCCGCCGCGGAAGATTATGATCTTGTCGGGGCGAATCTTCAGGCGGTTGACGGGTTTCGGCGTCATCATCTGCTTCGGCCAGCGCCCGCTCAGGAGCAGCCGCCGCCCCTCCCATTGCCGGTTGGGATGACGCAAGCATGGCGGGTTTCGATGGATCGCCGGCGCGTTCGTCCGGCGACTTGCGTCAATGCGCAGGACTTCAGCTATGTTCCGCCCGGTCGCCGATAGCGGCTGAGGAAGCGGACGCGGAACCCGGGAGGAGCGGCTTCACGGCCTCGGCCAGCGCGAACCACCAATGCTTGTTCTCGCGCCAATTCCAATGCGCGGCTGGCGACGGCGACGGCAAGACCCAAACGCGCGTTGCGCCGATCCTTGTCGGCTGCTCGCCGAAATCCACGCTCCGTCCGAAAAAAGCCTGTCCGCCTCTCCGGCTGGTGAAAGCGAGGAAAACCGGCCCGGCCGCGACAATGCGCGCGCGCAACGCCTCGCAGGCGGCGCGGCCGAGGCTGCCGGCCGGCAATTCGCTGTCCATGCCGGAGACGTGCTTCGCGATGTCGGTGAGTCCGACGCCGAGCGCGAGCAAACTCTCGCGCTCCGAGGGCTCGAGGCGCCGAGGCGTCAGGCCGATCTCGTGCAGGGTCGGCCAGAACTTGTTTTGCGGATGCGCGTAATATTGGCCGAGCCGGGCCGAAACCGTCCCCGCCGCCGTGCCGCAGAAGACCAGCGCGAGGCCTGGCGCGAGCAGATCGTCGAGCACGCCGCCAGAGCCGGCTTGTTCAATCGATCGATCCTTCATCGCCATCCATTCGCAATCCGCTGGACGTTCGCCGCTCGACAATCGGCAGGCCCCGTAGAGCGAAGCGGCGCTGGCTCCGCAAAAACGCGGGGCCCGGCAACGTGTTCGCGATGGAGAATCTCGGTCGCGCTTTTCGCGACGGGATCGGCGTCGAGCAAAACGAGGAAGAGGCGAAGCGCTGGCGAAGGCGCGGCATAGCGCGGATCAGTCTGCGCCCGTCTCCCTCAGCGCCATATCGTCGCGATGGATCATCTCTGCCCGGCCCGGCATGCCGAGGATGTCGGCTATGTCCCGCGAATTGCGTCCCTTGATTTGTTCGGCATGCAGCGAATCATAGGCGATCAGGCCGCGGCCGACCTCGAAACCGTCGGCGTCGCGGATGGCGACGCAATCGCCGCGTGAAAACGACCCTTCGATCTTGACCACGCCGGCCGGCAGCAGGCTCTTGCCGCCGCGCAGCGCTTTGACCGCCCCGGCGTCGCAATAAACTGCGCCTTTCAGCTCCAGGGAGCCGGCGATCCATATCTTCCGCGCGGCGACGGGATTGGACGGCGTCAAAAACCAGGTCGCGCGCCCGCCGCCGGCGATGCGTTGAATCGGGTTCTTCACGCGGCCGTCGGCGATCGTCATGTGCACGCCGGCATTGACCGCGATATGAGCGGCCTCGATCTTGGTGCGCATGCCGCCGCGCGACAGTTCTGACGCGGCGCCGCCGGCCATGGCCTCGATCTCCGGCGTGATCCGCTCGACGACCGGAATAAGCCTGGCCTTGGGATCGAGGTTCGGCGGCGCGTCATAGAGCCCGTCAATGTCGGAGAGCAGGATCAAGAGATCGGCGCTCGCCATGGCGGCGACGCGCGCGGCGAGGCGGTCATTGTCGCCATAGCGGATTTCGCTGGTCGCGACCGTATCGTTCTCGTTGATGACCGGCACGGCGCGCATCGCGAGCAGCCGCGCGATCGTCGCCCGCGCGTTGAGGTACCTGCGGCGCTCCTCGGTGTCCTGCAAGGTGACGAGGATTTGCCCGGCGGTCACGCCGCGCGCCGCCAGCGCCTGGGCCCAAGCGCGGGCCAGCGCAATCTGTCCGATCGCGGCGGCGGCTTGGCTGTCCTCGAGCTTCAGCGCGCCTTTGGGCAGGCCCGCGATGGTCCGCCCCAGCGCGATCGCGCCCGAGGAGACGACGAGCACATCGGCCCCGCGCCTATGGAGGGCGGCGAGATCGTCGGCGAGCGCGTCGAGCCAATCCTGCCGCAGCGCGCCCTTCGCCGGATCGACGAGAAGCGACGAGCCGACTTTGACGACGATGCGGTTGAAGCGGGCGAGGTTGGGCTGGGAGGTCACGGCAGGGGCGCTTTGCGTTGCGCAGCCGGTATGGCGGAAATTGACGTCGATGGGAAGCGGGGTGTCTCGGACACGTCAAGGCGTGTCGCCGCATATTTTAGTTGGACCGCGGACGAGCAAATAAGTATTCTAAATCATAAGCTTATGCGTGTCGGCCTTGCTGAAAGAAAAGTCTTCTGGAGCGTCAGTTGGGCCCGTCCGACTTCGTCCCGTAACGAATGAGAATCCACACGATTGGAGACAGTCATGGCGGAGATCGACTTCAAGTTCGGCACGCTCATCCGCACCGGACCCAAGCTGAAGTACGGCGGCAAGTGGGACGCCGACCTCGTCGACTGGAAGACGGACGCGACAACCAACGCCTTTTTAACGATCTTCATTCGCATTTGGTTCGTCAAGATTGATCCTGCCGCGGCGACGGGATCGTATGGCGATTCCGACGACACGCCGACCAACCCTTCGAAAAAGCCGATCCAGAAATGGAAGCCAGGCGAGTTCGAGCGGTTCGTTCGCAACATGACGAGCGGCGCGCAGGCGTTCTGGGACGGGCAGTTCTGGCTCAAGACGCCCAAAAGCTACAACGGACTCAATTACGTCTCGCCGCATCGACACACATACCGCTGCAATATCTATTGCAAGTTCGATCTCAAGGCGGCGAACTCGGCGGCCGACGCACATTACACCATCGCCGTCGTGCGCGCGCAGGATGGCGTCAATTTCCGCTCTAACGCGGTACTCTACAGCCAGAACGACATCAAGTCCGAGCAGATGATTCCGCATTCCACAGTCAAGTTCTGGACCCACTATCACGAGGTCGGACATCTGATCGGGCTAGGTCACGTCGGCACGGGCGGCGTCACCAACGTGCACAACGACAACAGTCCTACTGCTTACGGCGTAACTGCGCAGGAGATGAATGACGTTATGGGACGAGGCCATTCGCGCCACGATTGGCACGCGACGCCGTGGCGCGAGGCGGCCGAAGCCTTCACCGGGGTAAAGGCCTCCGATTGGGCTGTATTTCAGCGCCACATCCCGCCCGAGCGCGTCTGAACCTCACGCGAGGCTCGCCGCAGAGAGCACAGAAAATGCGGGCAGATCGTACCCTTGACGGAAGCGGACAAACTATTTTCCGAATTTCTCAGCTGCAACTCATTCAAGTTGCCTAAAACGCAGTTCGGCGGTCTATTTCGAAGGCTAGTGAGCGAAGCTTCGCTGATGGTGACGGAAACGTACGCTTCGTGACCCCGGCTCGGCTTGCGTTACGGGGCCCATTCGTCCGCCGGCGCTTGTTCCGCCGCAGCCGCGACGCGCCCCGCATAAACCGCGTCGGCCAAGGCGCGCAGCGCCTCCTTCATCCCCTGCCCCGACACCGCGGAAAGCTCCAGCGGACCGGCGCGCTTCGCGCCCGCTTCGACGACCGGCCCATGCGCGCGCATCGCGCGTCGCAGGCGCTCGCGCTGCTTCTTCAGCGTCTCCCCGTCGACCGCGTCGATTTTCGACAGGGCGACGATCTCCTTTTTCTCGGGCAAGCCGGCGCCGTAAGCGGCCAGTTCGCGCCGCACGGTACGATAATCCGCGCCGGCGTTCTCGCCGGTCGCGTCGACCAGGTGGAGCAAGACGCGGCAGCGCTCGATATGGCCCAAAAAGCGATCGCCGAGCCCGGCGCCTTCATGCGCGCCCTCGATCAGGCCGGGAATGTCGGCGAGGACGAAATCGCGGCCGTCTATGCTGACGACGCCGAGCCCGGGATGGAGCGTGGTGAACGGATAATCGGCGATTTTCGGCTTGGCCGCCGAGACGGCGGCGAGGAAGGTCGATTTGCCCGCGTTGGGCAGACCGATCAGGCCGGAATCGGCGATCAGCTTCAGGCGCAGGATCAACGTACGTTCTTCGCCCGGCTGGCCGGGATTGGCTCTGCGCGGCGCACGGTTGGTCGAAGTCGTGAAATGGGCGTTGCCGAAGCCGCCATTGCCGCCGCGGGCGAGCGTGACGCGCTCGCCGACCTTGGCGAGATCGGCGACCAGCGTCTCGCCGTCCTCTTCGAAAACCTGCGTGCCGACCGGCACTTTGAGCACGACGTCGGCGCCCTTGCCGCCGGCGCGATTCTTGCCCATGCCGTGCATGCCGGTCTTCGCCTTGAAATGCTGCTGGTAGCGGAAATCGATCAGCGTGTTGAGCCCGTCGGCGCATTCGGCGATCACGTCGCCGCCGCGGCCGCCGTCGCCGCCGTCCGGGCCGCCGAACTCGATGAACTTCTCGCGGCGGAACGAGACGCAGCCGGCGCCGCCGTCGCCGGAGCGGATGTAGATTTTGGCTTGATCGAGGAATTTCATAGAAGATGGGTCTTGTACTTCGCTGAGGCGCGGCAGCCCCCTCCCGTACCCTCCCCCGCTTCGCGGGAGAGGGAGGCCTCGGCGCCGCGGATCACGTCTGGGCATGGCGGGGCGGAGCAAGGCGAGGCGCGACGCCAGCCGCCCCCTCTCCCGCGAAGCGGGGGAGGGTACGGGAGGGGGTCGGCGCCGCGCGGAGAAATTATACGCCCCATCGTCTCACGCCGCGTCGATCGGCGGCACGGCCGCCGTGCGCTGGCCGTAATCGACCGCCCAGGCGGAGCGCTCCAGCCGGAAGCGGTCGATGTCGACCAGGCCGCCCCGCGCCGGGGCGCCTTCGCGGCCGACGCCCTGATGGACGAAGCCGCATTTCTCGAGCACCCGGCGCGAGGCTAAGTTCTCGATCCGGGCGGTGGCGAGAATCTCGACCGCATGGGTCAGCAGGAAGCTCGCGTCGATGATCGCCCGCGCCGCTTCGGTCGCATAGCCCTTGCCCCAAGCTTCCGGCGCCAACGCATAGCCGAGCGTCAGCCGGCCCTCGAGCCGGCTCTCGAGGCTGATCATGCCGAACGGCTCGCGCTTGCCGCGATTGGAGGCGATCGCCAGGATCAGATCCTGGCCGGCGGCGTTCGCCTGACGCGCGGCGAGGATATAGCGCTCGGCCTCGCCCGCCGGGTAGGGGTGCGGAATGCGCGCGGTGTAGCGCGCGACCTCCCACTTGCTCGAATAGCGTTGGATCGCCGGCGCGTCGCCGGCGCGCGGCCAGCGCAGCCACAGCCGCCTCGTCTCGAGACGGAAGACGTCGTCGCGGGCGATATCGGGGAACATTGCGACTCCAGTCCTGGGGCTTTCCCGCCCCTTGATGACGAAGGGGAGGCGCGGGCCTCCCCTTTCAAGGTCCCGTCGGGGACCTTCGGACTGTCGAAGGCTTCCTCTTCGCCTTCTTTGATCTTGAGCTTGCCGCCAAGACCGTCCGCGGGGGCTTTGCGCCTTGCGGGGTCTCGTCGGCGCCCCGCTATTCCGCCGCTTGGAGTTCCTTCACTGCTACGTAACAGCGGCCATTGGCCTTGGTCTGAAACTCGACTTTGCCGGCCGTAAGGGCGAACAAAGTATGGTCGACGCCGACCCCGACATTGCGGCCGGCATGCCATTTCGTGCCGCGTTGTCGTACGAGAATCATGCCGCCGAGCACCTGCTCGCCGCCGAATTTCTTGACGCCGAGACGGCGTCCTTTCGAATCGCGCCCGTTGCGCGACGAACCGCCCGCTTTCTTGTGGGCCATGACTTCAAACTCCGATTGCTTCGCTCGAGCCTAACCCAAGCGGCGCAAGGCTGCGCTTCTATAATGCAAAAACGCGATCAAAGGAACCGTTTCAACTCGCCTTGGCGGCGCCGGCCTGAATTCCGGCGATCTTCACCACCGTCAAATCCTGCTTGTGGCCGCGCTTGCGCCGCGAATTCTTCCGGCGGCGCTTTTTGAAGGCGTAGACTTTGGGGCCGCGGCGATGGGCGACGATCGTCCCTTCGACGCTGGCGCCCTCGACATGCGGCGCGCCGATCCGGCTCTCATCCCCGTCGAACAGCGCGAGGACCTCGCCGAACGTCACCTTGTCGCCGGGCTCGCCGGCGAGCGTCATCACGGTAATCTCATCCTCGGCGGCGACCTTGTATTGCTTGCCGCCGGTCTTGATCACTGCGAACATCGTTTTCTCCGTGTTCCACCCGGCTCATACGCCTCGACGGCGCGGCCGGCTTCTTTGCAGCTGACGACCTGCTGTATGGTTCGCCCGCCGCGAGCGGCGCAAGCGAAAAAGCGCGGCCAAAACGCCGCGCTGTCGATCGCTGCTTTAGGGCGGCGACGGCGGCCTGTCAACTCGATGAACCGCCGCCGTGGAAATGGCGAAACTGCGGCTTGCCCAAGCAAATGGCCGGAGTAACATAAATGTTATAAGAACGCCGTCGAAGGCCGGCCGAGGATTCCGAGCGATGTTGTCGAAGACAGCGACCTATTGGGCGGCCGGGCTCGGCGTCGCAGCTTTCGCCGCGGCGACGCCGTTCATCCTCCAATACTACCATCTCTGGCCGGGCGCCGTCCCGGCCCCGCTCGTCGCGCAAGAACCGCCGAGCGCGCCCCCCACGCCCGCCCCGGCGGGACCGACAGCCGCGCCCGCGCCGCCCGCGCAGGCGGCGGCCGCGACGCCGTCGCCAACAGCGCAGCCGACGCCGCAGGCGCAAACGCCTGCGCCAGCGCCCAATCCGCCCCAGGCTGCGGCCCCGCCGGCCGTCGCGTTGAACGAGCCGGCGCCGGCGCCGCCCGCGCCAGCGGCGCCCAGACCGCCGGCCGCAGCCCCGGCCGCCGTCGCCTCGGATCAGCCGGCGCAGTCCGCGGCGGCGCCGAAGCCGCAGCCCGCCCCGGCGCCGCCGGCCTCGCCGCCCGCCGCGGCCGCGCCCGCCCCATCCACCCAAGCCAAAGCCGAACAACGGCCCGCTTTCGACGTCGTCCGGGTCGAGCCGACCGGGGATGCGGTGATCGCCGGCCGGGCTTCGCCGCGCGCCGCGGTGCAATTGCGATCCGACGGCCGCGTCGTCGCGCAAGTCGACGCGGACGAAGCCGGCCAATTCGCCATCCTGCCGCCGCCTTTTTCCGCCGGCGGCCACCGCCTGCAACTCGCCGCGCGAACCGGCGGATCGCCGGAAGTCCTGTCGGACGCGATCGGGATCGACGTCCCGACGACCGCCGCCGACGCGGCGCCGCCAAGCGCGCCGACGGAAGCCTCGCCGGCCAATCCTCAGCCCGCGGCGCCGGCGCAACGCGCGGCCGAAGCGGCTCGCGCGCCCGAGGCTGCGCCGGCGAAGCCGAACCGACCGATGGAGGCGGCCAAAACGCCGGCGGCTTCGCAAGGGACCAAAGTCGCCGGCTTGGGCGCGGCGGCGACGAGCAGCGCGACGCCGCAAGTTTCGATCCTCTCGGTCGAGGCGAGCGGAACCGGCCGTTTCGAAGCCAAAGGCGCGGCCGCGCCGAACGCTTTGGTCAGGCTCTACCTCAACAACGCTTTCCTCGCCGAGGCGACAGCAGGCCAGGACGGTCGCTGGTCGCTGATCGTCGAGCGCGGCATGACGCCGGGGGCTTATGCGATCCGCGCCGACGAGATCGACCGCGCCAGCGGGGCCGTGGCGGCGCGGGCCGAAGTGCCGTTCGATTATCCGGAGCGGCGGCCCGCCGCGGCGGAGGTCGCCGCCGCGCCGCAAGCGCCGGAGAAGCCGGCGCCGATGAAGGCGCCCGACCAACCCGCCGCCAGCGCCGAGACCCTGCCCGAAGCGCCGCTGGGCAAGGCGACGTCCTCCGCTGTAGCCGCCGCGACGCCGGCGCAGGCGCCGCCGACGGCCGAATCGCCGTCGCCAGCGCCGCCGAAAACGAAAGAATCGGCGGCGGTGTCGGGCGGCGGCGCCGCGCTGGCGCAAAATCCCGCATCGGGGGTTTCGAACGCTGCGCCGGCCCGTCCCCGCCCCTCAGTCCCCACCGCACCTTCGCCGGCTGTGTCAGGCGGGGCCGCCCCGCCGGCGCAAAATCGCCCATCGGGGGTTTCGAACGGCGCGCCGGCCGGTCCCGGCCCCTCAGCTCCCGCCGCACAATCGCCGGCTGTGTCGGGCGGGGCCGCCCCGCCGGCGCAAAATCGCGCCTCGGGGGTTTCGAACCTTGCGTCGGCCGGCCCCGGCCCCTCAGCTCCCGCCGCACAATCGCCGGCGGTCGTCGCTTCGGCGCCGGCGAATTCGGACGGCGCAAATCCCGTCGTCGCCGAAATCCGCACGACGAAGGTCGTGCGCGGCGACAATCTGTGGAATTTGAGCAAGCATTTCTACGGGTACGGACCAGAGTACAAAGTTATTTACGAGGCCAACGCCTCGCAAATTCGCAATCCGAACTTGATCTATCCCAATCAGATTTTTGTCGTGCCGCGCAACCCGCAATAGGCGCGATCAAAGCGGGCCACGATCGGCTTGCTCTCGGTTTCGGCGAGGCGATATTATGTTTCGCGTCCCCACACACTAATTCTTGCACCGTAGCGCCAACGATCTACAGTCAAGCTCATTCCAGCTTTGTGGGGAGGCTGGCATGCTTCATGAAACTCAGATCCACCGCGAGTTGGCCCGCCAGCGGGCCGCTTTGTGCAGAGCTGCAGAATGGCGAGACCACGCCAAGGAACTTAGAGAGAAGGCCGACCACATGGGCGACGAGATGAGGGCGATCGCAATGCGTCGGGTTGCTGACGATTTCGACTTCCTTGCGAATTTCGAGGAAAGACCGCGTCGCTTATGCCTCTGACCGTCGCCTTTCTTTCGGTAGGCGTCCGGCGGCCTTCCCGTCCTTTACGATACGGCTGAACGCCCATTCAAAGTCGGCAGGATCATTGCTCGTCTCATGCTCTTTCGCGGCCTCGCGGATGCGCTTGGCGCGCTCAGCGTCGGTGATTTGGTGCTTCTTGGCGGCCACCGTTCGGAATCTCTTCGATATATTCGCGTGACCACGAGCGTCCGAGAAAGCACATCGGCACCCCGGGCTTCATCGGCTCTCTTGACCTGACGAATGATCGCTGATAAAAATCGAAAATCGTCAATCATCAGGCCGCGATGAACGTTCCCGTCCGCTCCAGCCCCGAAGAGACCCGCGAGCGCATTCTCGTCGCGGCCGAGGAGCTGTTTCGGCGGATCGGCTATTACAAAACTACGGTCGGCGACATCGCCCAGGCGCTGAGCATGTCCAGCGCCAACGTCTACCGCTTCTTCCCTTCGAAGAACGCCATCGTCGAGGCGCTATGCGGCAAGATTCTCGGCGCTCTCCTCGAGACGGCGACGGCCGCGGCTAACGCCCCCGGGCCGGCGAGCGAACGCGTCTTCAATCTGCTGCTGACGCTGCACCGGCATCATCGCGATCATCTGACCAACCACGAACGCGTCCACGAAATGGTCGTCGTCGCGATGGACGAGAATTGGGGCGCCATTCACGCCTTTTTCGAGAGGTGCAAAGGCTTGGTCGCGAAGCTGATCGCCGAAGGCCAGGCGGCCGGCGAATTCGGCCCAGGCGAGCCGGCCCAGCTCGCCGATCTCACGTTCGCCGCCTGCTCGGCCTTTCTCCATCCTATGATGATCGCCAAATGCGCCAGCCAAGGCCTGTCGGTCGAAGAGATCGATCTCCAGGCGCAAGGCGTCGTCGCTTTTGCGCTCCGCGCGCTCGCCAGCAATCAACCTCTGCCTCAATTCCGCCCCTGCCAACTCGCGCCTTGAGGGAGCGTTCGCGTCATGCGCCTGCGTTCGGTTGCTCTCGTCTTCGCTTCGGCTCTCGCCCTTGCCGGCTGCAATGCGCAGAGCGAGGTCAGGCGCGAGGCGCCGCCGCGGCCGGTCCTGGTCGCAGAAATCCATTACGCGCCGCGCGTCGCCGATCGCGTGCTGCCGGGCGTGGTCAAGGCGCGGATCGAGAGCGATCTCGGCTTCCGCGTCGCCGGCAAGATCGCCCGCCGTCTGGTCGATGCCGGCGCGCAGGTCAAGAAAGGCGAGGCGCTCGCCGAGCTCGACGATTCCGATCTCCGTCTGCAGTTCGAACAGACAGAGGCCGATCTCGCCGCGGCGAGGAGCGCGCGCGAGCAGCAGGAGGCGGACTTTTCGCGCATCGAGACCCTGCACCGGCAAGGCTGGTCGGCGACCGCCGACTACGACAAGATCAAGGCCGCCGCCGACCAGGCTCGCGCCAATCTGGTCAAGGCCGAGCGCGCCGCTTCCCTGGCGCGCGACGCGCTCTCCTATGCGACCCTGACCGCCGACGCCGACGGGATCGTCACCGCGGCTATGGGCGAGCCCGGCCAAGTCGTCGCCGCCGGCGCGCCGATCGTTCGCCTCGCCCATAGCGGCGAAAAGGAAGCGTCGGTCGCCATTCCCGAAGCGCTGGTCGAACGGGCCAAGTCCGCGCCGGCACGCGCCGAGTTCTGGGCGCTGCCGGGCCTGTCTCTCGCCGCTCGTTTGCGCGAACTTTCGCCCAACGCCGATCCGACCACGCGCACCTACGAGGCGCGCTACAGCCTGCCCGATGCGCCTGCTTCGGTGGCGCTCGGCATGAGCGTCTCCGTCATGCTCGGCGGCGGCGATGCAAAGGTCGCTCGCGCGCCGCTCGGCGCGATTCTCGATCAAGGCGAAGGCCCGATCGTGTGGGTCGTGGACGAGGCGACCGGCGCGATCTCGCCGACCAGGGTGAAGATCGTCGCGTACGACAACGAAACCGCCCTCATCGCCGGCGGCGCGCCCGAAGGCGCGCTGATCGTGGCGCTGGGCGCCCATAAGCTCGATCCAGGTCAGAAGGTGCGCGTCGTCCGTAACCTTGCGGGGCTTTGAGATGGGTTCGTTCAATCTCTCGCTCTGGGCGATCCGTCGCCCCGCGCTGACCCTCTTCCTGATCCTTGCGCTCGGTCTCGGCGGCGTCCTGGCCTATTTCCAGCTTGGCCGCGCCGAGGACCCCTCCTTCACCATCAAAAATGTCAATGTCAGCGCGATCTGGCCGGGCGCGACGACCGAGGAGATGCAGAATCAGGTCACCGACCGCATCGAAAAGAAGCTGCGCGAGCTCGCCTATTTCGACAAGCTGACGACCTACACCAAGCCCGGCTTCGCCTCGATCGGCGTCGACTTCAAGGATTCGACGCCGGCCCATCTCGTGCCGATGCTGTTCCTCGATCTGCGCAAGAAGCTCGGCGACATCAGAGGCGATCTGCCGGCCGGGCTGATCGGGCCGAACGTCAACGACGAATTCGGCGACGTCGATTCGGTGCTTTACGCGATCACCGCCGACGGCGCCTCGTACGCGCAACTCAAAGAGGCGGCGGAAGCTTTGCGGCTGCGCCTGCAGCGCGTGCCCGACGTGACAAAAGTCGATCTCTATGGCGATCAGGGCGAGCGCATCTATGTCGAGTTCAGCCACGCCAAGCTCGCGACCCTCGGCGTGCCGACCCAGGCTCTGTTCGATTCGCTCGCCAAGCAGAACGCGGTGACGCCGGCCGGCGAATTCCAGACCGATGGTCAGCGCATTCCTTTGCGAGTCACCGGCGCGCTGCACGGCGTCGAGGCGGTCAAGGAGACGCCGGTCTTCGCCGGCGGCCGCACGTTCCGCCTCGGCGACATCGCCGAGGTCACGCATGGCTACGAGGATCCGCCTTCATACGTGATCCGCTCGCAGGGCCAGCCGGCGCTCGAGATCGGCGTCGTCATGCAACGCGGCGCCAATATTCTCGCGCTCGGCAAGAATCTCGATGCGGCCCTCGCCGATTTCGAACGGACGTTGCCGCAAGGCGTGACCATCACGCGCATCGCCGATCAGCCGAAAGTGGTCGCCGCGGCGGTGTTCGAATTCATGCGCTCCTTCGTCGAAGCGCTGGTCATCGTGCTCGGCGTCAGCTTCCTCTCGCTTGGTTGGCGCTCCGGGATCGTCGTCGCCACCTCCGTGCCGCTCGTCCTCGCCATCGTCTTCATCGTCATGGCGCTGATCGGCCTCGACCTTCACCGCATCACGCTCGGCGCCTTGATCATTGCGCTCGGCCTGCTCGTCGACGACGCGATCATCGCCACTGAAATGATGGTGGTGAAAATGGAGCAGGGCTGGCCGCGCGAACGCGCCGGCTCGTTCGCCTGGACCTCGACCGCCATGCCGATGCTGACCGGCACGCTGGTCACCGCGATCGGCTTCATGCCGATCGGCCTGGCCAATTCGGCGGTCGGCGAATATGCCGGCGGCATTTTCTGGGTCGTCGGCATCGCGCTGATCGCGTCCTGGTTCGTCGCCGTGATCTTCACGCCCTATCTCGGCGTGAAACTTCTGCCGAGCTATGCCGGCCGCAAGCATCGGGACCCCGACGCGATCTACGATACCCGCTTCTACCGCGCCTTCCGCCGCGCGCTCGAAGCCTGCGTGAGGCGGCCGTTCCTGGTGATCCTCGGCGTGCTCGGCCTGCTCGCGGTCGGGCTTGCCGCGATGAGCCACGTCCAGCAGCAATTCTTCCCGATTTCCGAGCGGCCGGAACTGTTCTTCGAGATTCGCATGCCGGAAGGGACGTCGATCGGCGTGACCTCGCAAGTCGCGCGCGAAGGCGAAAAGCTGTTGCAAGGCGATGCCGACGCGCTCTCCTATACGACTTATGTCGGCAAGGGCTCGCCGCGCTTCTGGCTGGGCATCATGCCGGTGCAGCCGAACGAGGCTTTCGCGCAGATCGTCATCGTCTCGAAGGACATCGAAGCGCGCGAACGCCTCAAGGCGAAGATCGACAAGGCGGTCGCGCAAGGCGCGCTGTCCGCGGCGCGGGTGCGCGTCGATCGTTTCAATTTCGGCCCGCCGGTCGGCTTCCCGGTTCAGTTCCGCGTCATCGGCCCCGATCCGGAAAAGGTGCGCGAGATCGGCTATCGCGTCCGCGACGTGATGCGCGAAGACCCGCGCGTCGTCGATCCGCAGCTCGACTGGAACGAGAAAATGCCGTCGGTGACGCTCGAAGTCGACCAGGCCCGCGCCCGCGCGCTCGGCCTGACGCCGCAGGACCTCGCTCAGACGTTGCAGACCTT
>JAJPHH010000141.1 GCA_021325385.1 Alphaproteobacteria bacterium | reverse complement strand
GGCGCCGTGCTGACCGCGACCGGCGCCCGCGACATGGAGCGGCTCGGCGGGCTGATCCATCGCTTGCCGACGACGAGCGTCGCCTTCCTCGTCGCCTGCGCGGCGATCTCCGCGCTGCCGCCGCTCAACGGCTTCGCTTCGGAATGGCTGGCCTTGCAGGCGATCCTGCTCTCTCCCGATCTGCCGCAATGGAGCCTGAAGCTGCTGGCGCCCGCAATCGGCGCGCTGATCGCCGTCGCCGCGGCGCTCGCCGCCGCCTGTTTCGTACGCATCTACGGGATTGTCTTTCTCGGCCGGCCGCGTTCGCCCGAAGCCGCCGCCGCGCATGAGGTCGACGCGTGGTCGCTGGCGGCGATGATCGGCCTCGCCGCCTTATGCGCGCTCGCCGGCCTCCTGCCGGGCCTCGTCATTGACGGGCTTGCGCCGGCGACATGGAGCCTGGTCGGCGCCCGCATGCCGGAGCAAGCGGGCATTCCCTGGCTGTCGATCGTGCCGGTCGCCGAGAGCCGCAGCTCGTACAATGGCCTCCTCGTCTTTGTCTTCGTCGCGGCTTCGGCCTCGATCGCCGCCTTCGCCATTCATCGGCTCGCCTCGCGCGCGCTGCGTCGTGCGCCGGCCTGGGATTGCGGCTTTCCGGATGCAAGCCCCCTGACCCAGTACAGCGCGGCGAGTTTTGCGCAGCCGATCCGCCGGGTTTTCGGCGGCTACGCGCTGGGAGCGCGCGAATTCGTCGACATGCCGGCGCCCGGCGAGATCAGGCCGGCGCGCTTCCGGCTCGAACTGCACGATCTCGCCTGGGAGCATCTTTACCAGCCGGTCGCCGGCGCCGTTGCTTTCGCCGCTGACCGGCTCAACCCGCTGCAATTCCGCACCATCCGGCAGTACCTGAGCTTCGTCTTCTTCGCGCTGGTTCTGCTGCTCGTCATCCTCGCGCTATGGGCCTGATCGCCGACTTCGCCGCGCAGGGCGCGCAAATGCTGCTGGTCCTGGCGCTGGCGCCGGGCCTGACCGGCCTCGTCCGCAAGGCGAAGGCGCGGTTGCTGCGCCGTCGCGGGCCGCCGCTGCTGCAACCCTACCGCGATCTCATCCGCCTGACCCGCAAGGAGGTGGTGCTCGCCGAGAACGCGTCGTGGCTATTCCGGATCATCCCGTACATGATCTTCGCCGGAACCTGGGTTGCGGCGGCGCTTGTGCCGACCTTCGCGCGCGGCCTGCTCTTCTCCTGGTCCGCCGATCTCATCGCCATTGTCGCTCTGCTCGGCAGCGCCCGCTTCTTTCTCACGCTGGCCGGCATGGATGTCGGCACGAGCTTCGGCGGCGTCGGCTCCAGCCGCGAAGCGATGATCGCCACCCTGGCCGAGCCGGCGATGATCATGATCGTGTTCACGCTCGCTCTGCTCGCCGGCTCGACCCAACTTTCCGTCGTCGCCGGCTTCATGCTGTCGCCGGCCATCGGTCTGCGCGTCTCGCTCGGCCTCGCCTTGATCGCGTTGATCATGGTGGCGATCGCGGAGAATGGCCGCATTCCGATCGACAATCCCGCGACCCATCTCGAACTGACCATGGTCCACGAGGCCATGGTGCTGGAATATTCGGGCCGCCATCTCGCGGTGATCGAGCTCGCCTCCTCGCTCAAGCTGCTGCTCTATGTATCGCTGATCGCCTGCGTCTTCGCGCCCTGGGGCCTCGCGCCCTTGCGCGCGCATTTCGTCGCCCAGCTCGGCGCCGCGGCGATCTATGTCGGCAAGCTCGCAGTGGGCGGCGTCCTGCTCGCGGTTTTCGAGACGACGATCGCCAAGATGCGGGTCTTCCGAGTTCCCGATTTTCTCGGCGTGGCGCTAATGCTCGGCCTGCTCGGCGCGCTGCTTCTGTTCGTCTCGCGGAGCCTTTGAGCGATGGACGCTTTGGCCTTCGATCTCGCCCATCTCCTTGCCGGCTGCCTGGTCCTGCTGAGCTTCACCATGCTTTACCAGGATCGGCTTTATGCGCTGCTCAATGTCTTCGCGCTGCAGGCGGTCGCGCTGTCGCTCTCGGTCGCTTGGCAGGCCTGGATCCAAGGCGCGCCGCATCTCTACGTCACCGCGGCGATCGCGCTCGTTTTCAAAGCGATCATCATCCCGGTGACGCTGCATCGGGTCGTCGCCAAGCTCGGCATTCACCGCGAAGTCGAGACCGTAGTCAGCGTCGGCCCCACCATGCTCGCCGGCATCGGCCTCGTCGCGCTGTCGATCGTCGTCATGCTGCGCGTGACGGTCGCCGCCGATCCGCTGGCGCGCGAGGACATCGCCTTCGCCCTGTCGGTCGTGCTGCTCGGGCTGTTGATGATGATCACGCGGCGCAACGCGGTCAGCCAGGTCGTCGGCTTCATGTCGATCGAGAACGGCTTGATCCTCGCCGCGGCCGGGGCCAAGGGCATGCCGCTCGTCGTCGAGATCAGCGTCGCCTTTTCGGTGTTGGTCGCGCTGATCGTCATCGGCGTATTCCTGTTCCGCATCCGCGAGCGCTTCGACACGGTCGACGTCGCCGCGCTGGATCGTTTTCAAGGCGAGCGGCGATGAGCATCGCGATCGACGGGCTAGGCCTCATCCTGATCGTCCCGGCGGCGAGCGCGGCGGCGCTGGCGCTCATATCGGATTATCGCTTGTCGGCGCGGCTCAATATGCTCGCCTCCTTCGTGACGTTGATCTCAGCTCTATCGCTGCTGTTCTCCAAGTCTGAGCCGGGTCCCTATCTCAACGTCGACGATCTCAACATCGTCTTCATCGTCCTGACGGCTCTGGTCGGCTTCACCACCAGCGTCTTCAGCGCTTCTTACATCGGTCACGAGCTTGAAACCGGCCGGCTCTCGCCGCCGCATTTGCGCTTCTACCACGCGATGTACCAGGCGCTGCTGTTCTCGATGAACCTCGCGCTCGCCGCCAACAATATCGGCGTGATGTGGGTGGCGATCGAGATGGCGACGCTGACCACGGTGCTGATGGTCGGCCTCTACCGCACGCGCGAGGCGATCGAGGCGGCGTGGAAATATTTCATCCTCGGCAGCGTCGGCATCGCCTTCGCTCTGTTCGGCACGATCCTCGTCTACATGGCGGCGCGCCCCGTGGTCGGCGAAGGCTTCGACGGCATGATCTGGACCGTTCTGATCGAGCGCGTCTCGGCTTTCGATCCGGCTCTGCTCGATGTCGCCTTCGTTTTCCTTTTGCTCGGCTACGGAACGAAGGTAGGCCTGGCGCCGCTACACGCCTGGCTGCCGGACGCGCATGCCGAGGGCCCGACGCCGATCTCGGCGGTGCTCTCCGGCCTGCTGCTCAATGTGGCGCTTTACGCCGTGCTGCGCTTCAAGCTGCTGCTCGCCGCCAATCCCGGCGCGCTCGCGCCGGGGCCGCTGATGGCGACGCTCGGCCTCAGCTCGCTGATTTTCGCCGGTTTGATGTTGTACCGGCGCCGCGACATCAAGCGGATGTTCGCCTATTCGTCGATCGAGCATATGGGGATCATCGCCTTCGCTTTCGGCATGGGCGGACCGCTCGCCAATTTCGCCGGGCTCCTGCACATGACGATGCATAGCCTGACCAAGTCGGCGATCTTCTTCGCCGTCGGCCATATCGCGCAGGTCAAGGGCACGCAGCGCATCGCCGACGTGCGTGGCCTCACCGTCACTCACCCCGTGCTCGGCTGGGGCCTGGTCATGGGCGTGATCGCGATCGCCGGCCTGCCGCCGCTCGGCGTCTTCACCAGCGAGTTTCTCGTTGTTTCTTCGACCTTCGCGCGGCAGCCTTGGCTGGCTTTGCCGCTGGTCGCCGGCCTGCTCGTCGCGCTCGGCGCGCTGATGCTGCGCCTGCAAGGCCTGGTCTTCGGGGAGCCGACGCCGGACGTCGCCCCGTCGCAGGCGTCCTACGCGCCGATGTTCGCGCATCTGGCGCTGGTCTTCGTCGCCGGAATCTATCTGCCGCCGCCTCTCGTCGCCTGGTTTCAACATGTCGCCGGATTGCTGGGGTGAGCGATGCCGAGTCTTGAAAAAGCGACGGCCCAAGGCCGGCGGATCGAGGCGCATCGGCCTTGGCCGCGGGTCATGGTCGACGACGCCTTGTGGCAAGCGCTCGCTTCGCGTCTTTCCGACGGCCGCTCGTCGCTGCTCGGGCTCTGGGGCGAAGCGAGCGCCGTCCACATGGCGCTCTATGACGACAGAAACAAATCGGTCGTCGTCGCAACGCGCGATTGTCCGAGCGGACGCTATCCGTCGGTCGCTCGCTTTCACCCGCCCGCCTTGCGGCTGGAGCGCGCCCTGCGCGACCTCTGCGGCCTCACGCCGGTCGGACTGCCGGACGCGCGCGGCTGGCTCGATCATGGCCGATGGGGCGTGACCGCGCCGCTCGGCGCCGCGCCGGCGCAGAGCGAGCAGGCGACGGCGACGTACTCTTTTCTGCCGGCGGAAGGCGACGGGCTTCACCAGATCGCTGTCGGCCCGATCCATGCCGGAATCATCGAGCCCGGCCATTTCCGCTTCACGGCGAATGGCGAGACGATCGTGCGCCTCGAAGAGCGGCTGGGCTACGCCCATAAGGGGACCGAAGCCTTGATGACCGGCCGGACGCTTGCCGAAGCGGCCCGCCTCGCTGGCCGCGTCTCCGGCGACAGTACGGTCGCCTACGCCTATGCGTTCTCGCGCGCGGTCGAGGCGGCGACCGGAATTGCGCCGCCCGCGCGCGCCGTCTGGCTGCGCGGCTTGATGGCTGAACTCGAGCGCCTCGCCAATCATCTCGGCGACATCGGCGCGATCTGCAACGACGCCTCCTTCGCTCTGATGCAGGCCAATTGTGCGATCCTGCGCGAGCGGGTCTTGCGCGCCGCATCGCGCTGCTTCGGCCACCGCTTGATGATGGATCGCATCGTCCCGGGCGGCGTCACGGCCGATCTCGCGCCGAGCGGCGCCGAGGCGCTGCGCGAACTGATCGGCGCGGTCGAGAAAGCTTTCCCGCGCCTCGTCGATCTTTACGACAACACCGCCTCGTTGCAGGACCGCACCGTCGGCGCCGGCAGGGTCGGCGCGGCGCTCGCTCGGCAATACGCCGCCGGCGGCTATGTCGGCCGCGCTTCGGGACGCGATTTCGACGCGCGCCGCGATCTCGCCTACCCGCCTTACGACGCATTGACCTTCGAGACCCCGACGCTCGAGGACGGCGATGTCGACGCGCGCGTCTGGATTCGCATCCGCGAGGTCGAGCAGAGCCTATCCCTGCTTGTCGCGATCCTCGATCAACTGCCGCCCGGCGCGGTCGCAACGCCGGTCCCGTCGGAAGCGGGCGAAGGCATGGCGCTGGTCGAAGGCTTCCGCGGCGATGTCCTGGTCTGGCTGCGCCTCGACGGAAGCGGCCGGATCGCGCGCTGCCATTTGCGCGATCCGTCCTGGATGCAATGGCCGCTGCTCGAAGCGGCGATCGAAGGCAATATCGTCGCCGATTTTCCGCTCTGCAACAAATCCTTCAACTGCGCCTATTCGGGCTGCGACCTTTAGGGCCCTCTGATGCGCCGGACGCTTTTCGACAGCCTCGCCAATCCGATCCTGACCGAACCGCTCGCCAAGGAGCAGACGGACGAGATCGCCGCGCTCGCCGGCAAGCTCGACGCCGCGGCGCGGGCGCGGCTCGGCCGCTCGCTGTCGATTCGCCAGGTCGATGCCGGTTCGTGCAACGGCTGCGAACTCGAGATTAACGCGCTCGCCAACGCCTTCTACGATCTCGAACGGTTCGGCTTGCGCTTCGTCGCCTCGCCTCGCCACGCCGACGTCCTGCTGGTCACCGGACCAGTGACCAAGAACATGCGTGAAGCGCTGCTGCGCGCCTATGAGGCGACGCCGTCGCCAAAATGGGTGGTCGCCGCCGGCGGCTGCGCCTGCGACGGCGGGTACTTCGCCGCGAGCTACGCCTGTATCGGCGGCGTCGAAAAGGCGATCCCGGTCGACCTGCGCATTCCCGGCTGTCCGCCGACGCCGACGGCGCTGCTTAACGGCTTGGTCGCCCTGCTGACGGCGAGGCCCGCAGCACAGTCCAAGCAGCAATCGGCGCGCGACGACCGTAAAATAAAATCTATAACGTAAGTCGATTGATATATATCGGCCCGAAGACTATGCTCCCAGGCAAGAGGCTTGCGCGCGTCGGAGCGCGGGCCAGGAAATGGAGTTGAGCCATGTTGCAAATCGGACAAGTCGCTCCCGATTTCACCGCCGAAACCACGCAAGGCCGCATCCGCTTTCATGACTGGATCGGCAATTCCTGGGCGGTGCTGTTCTCGCATCCCAAGGACTTCACGCCGGTTTGCACCACCGAGCTCGGCGCCGTCGCCAGGCTGAAGAGCGAGTTCGATAAGCGAGGCGTCAAGGTGATCGGGTTATCGGTCGATCCGGTTTCCTCGCATGAGAAATGGGCGAAGGACATCGAGGAGACGCAAGGCGTCGCGCCGAACTTTCCGATGATCGGCGACACCGATCTTTCCGTCTCCAAGGCCTACAACATGCTCCCGGCCTCGGCGCCGAATACGTCGGAAGGCCGCACGCCCGCCGATAACCAGACCGTGCGCACCGTTTTCGTGATCGCGCCGGACAAGACGATCAAGCTGCAGCTCGCCTATCCAATGTCGACCGGACGAAACTTCGACGAGATTTTGCGCGTGCTCGATTCGCTGCAACTGACGGCGAAATTCCAGGTCTCGACGCCGTCGGACTGGAAACAGGGCGACGACGTCATCATTTCGGGTTCGGTCAGCAACGAAGAGGCCGCCAAGCGCTTCCCGAACGGCTGGAAGTCGCCGAAGCCCTATATGCGGATCGTCCCGCAGCCGCGCTGAGCGCGCGTCTCTCCCGAACGGCGCGAACGGTTGGGCCTAACGGGCGCCGGGCGTCTGTTTGACTCCCGGCCCGCGCAGCCTGATCATCCTCTCGCGCGGCGGGCAAGCGCCGTCTCGGGAGGCGCCGCTCCTCCATGGTGGCGACATTCTTCAAACACGGCAGCAATGGTTTGCTCGCGGGCCGGCGCCGTCGCGATCCTGATCCTGTGGGCGGTCGGCTGGGCGGCGCTGCCGCTTGGTTGGATCGTCGCCGGCGCGCTGCTCTTCTATCTCAACGAATATACGTGGCATCGCTTCATCTTCCACGCGCCGCCGTCGCCTTGGCGATGGCTGCGCAAAATGCAGCATCGCTTGCACTACGACCATCATGCCGAGCCGAGCCGGCTCGACCTGCTATTCCTTCCCGCCTGGTTTCTGGCGCCCAATCTCATCGTCAACGGCTTGGTCCTCGCCGCGATTTTCGGCCCGGCCCGCGCGCCGGCGCTGCTGCTCGGGATCATGCTCGGTCTATTGCATTACGAATGGGTCCATTATCTCGCCCATATTCCTTATCAGCCGCGCACCGCCTTCGGCCGCTGGATGAAGCAGTACCATCTGCGTCACCATTTCATCAGCGAGAAGCACTGGTTCGGCGTCAGCAACCCCTCGCTCGATTTTGTCTATCGCACCTACAGGGCGCCGAAGGACGTCGAGAAGAGCGGCAGCGTGCGCAAGCTCTATTCCTGACGCGGCGAGATGTTGCTGCAGCGTTAAGTATTGTGACGAAGATTTTCGCCCGCGCTTTTGGCCGTTGAAAGGCCGCAATCGGCGTTCATTGCTGAGGCCGGTCACCGGAAAACTTGCCGGTCCTCAATTTTGCAGCACAGGGGCATCGTCATGGGTTTTCTTGCTGTTCGAAATCGCGCGGTCCAGTTCGTCGTCGCTGCGGCGTCGCTTTTCACGCTCGGCGCGCCGGCCGGCGCTTTCACGATTTCCGATCTCCCGCCTTCGGCGAGCGTGCGCCAACCGATGGTCGCGGTGTTCCAAGACAGCGTCGATAGGCCGAAAGTCGAGCAGGTCTGGTGCCGCTGGGGCTGCGGCGCGGGAGCTTTCGTCGGCGGACTCGCCGCCGGCGCGCTCATTGGCGGCGCTTTGGCCGCCCCTCGCTACTATTACGGCGGTCCCTATTACGGCGCGTACTATGACGGACCTGGGCCCTATTACGGCGGCCCCTATCCGGGCTGCTGGCGCTCGGTCTGGACCGAATACGGCTGGCGTCGCGCCTGGGTCTGCTGAGCCGGCGCCCGCGCGAGCGCGTCACCACCGACTGAAGGCGCGTGCGACGCGCTCGATAGCGCGCGCCTTCTTGTCGGCTGAGGCGGCGTCCATGTCGTAAAGGCCGATAAAGCCGGCTCGCCCGCCCGGGCCGATCTGGGCGCCCAAACTGTTCTTGACGAAACGACGCTGCGGATCGCCCATCGCGACGGTCCGCGCCCGCTCGGCGCCGTAAGAGCACACCGCCGCGACACGCTTGATGTTGCGCAAGGCCGGCAGAAATCGCCCGTTCTCCATCGTGAACGCGACGCCCGGCAAGAAGACGCAATCGAAGAAGCCCTTCAGGATCGCCGGAAAGCCGTCGTGCCAAACTGGCGATATGAGTACGAGCGCGTCGGCGGCCAGCAGGCGATCGATATAGGCGCGCGCTTGCGCGCGATTGGCGGGCGCGTCGAGGTAGTGGAGAAAGGTCTCCCGCGACATAACAGGGTTGAAGTTCTCGGCATAGAGGTCGCAATCGTCGACCTCGCGGCCGGCGCCGCGCAGCGCTTCGACGACGCGCTTGCGCAGCCTCGCCAGGAAGCTGGTCTCGAGCGGATGGGCGAACAGGACGAAGACGCGCATCGGGTCAGCGCCCGATCTGGATCGCCGGCGCCAGCATGCGACCGGCGAGCTCGGCTCGAATCTTGAGCTTCATTTGTTTTCTTTCCCGCCTCAGCCGCTGAGCGCCGCATCGCTACTGGCGGCGCGCGCGCTCTGTCAACGTCCGCCCTCGGGCGGCCGGCGTTGCGGCGCATGCAGATGCGGCAATCCGCCGGCGGCGGCTTTCGCCGCGATCGCCGCGCGGCGGCGGTTGGCGGTCGTATCCCGTTTTTGGCCCAGCGCGCCTCAGACGAGACACCAGACGATCAAGCCGAGGAAGGTTATCGCCGCGGCTGCCGCAATCCATGGCGCCATGTCGAAACGCCCCGGCCCAACGAGGCCGAGGTTAGCGTCCGGCCGAGCCATAACGCGCAACCGAGCCCTGTCGCCTCTCGCCAATGGAATGACGGGTCTTTCAGACACAAAAGAGTCGACCAGCACGCCCAAAACTCTCATTGCCGAGCTCCGTCGCTCATGAAAGCGGTCGACAGTCCGAAATTGGGACATCCTTCTCCGCTTTGCGTGACGGCGTTCAAATCAGGCGCCAGTCGCCGCTGCAGAGGAGCCGCCGACGGACGGAGCCCTCGCGTCGAACTCACGACCTGGCCTAGCGTCGAACCAACGTTATTCATCGGAATGTCCTAAGCTTGGCGCCGAGCGAATGGTTGGCTGACTTGAAACCCGCCGCTGCGAGCGACTATCTGTCGGTCAGCTAAATCAAAGCGGCGCCAGCTCGAAACTCCCATCCTTGGGAAGGATTTCATCGATGAGAGCGATGGTTCTTTCCGCCGTCGGCCGGCCGCTCGAGCTCGAAGAGCGTCCTGATCCCGATCCTGGTCCGGGCGAAATTCGCCTGCGCGTCGAGGCCTGCGCCGTTTGCCGAACCGACCTTCACGTCGTCGACGGCGATCTGCCGAATCCGAAACTGCCGATCATTCCTGGCCACGAAATCGTCGGAACGGTCGAGGCGCTCGGCGCGGGCGTCACGACGCTGGCGATCGGCGCGCGGGTCGGGGCGCCTTGGCTCGGCCATACATGCGGCGTCTGTCCGTTTTGCGCCTCGGACCAGGAGAATTTGTGCGATAATCCGGTCTTCACCGGCTATACGCGGGACGGCGGCTTCGCCAGCCATGTCGTCGTCGACGCCGCTTTCGCTTTTCCGCTTTCGGGCTTCGAAGATCCCGTCGCCGCGGCGCCGCTGATGTGCGCCGGCCTGATCGGCTGGCGCTCACTGAAAATGGCGGGCGAGGGGCGCAGGATCGGCCTTTACGGTTTCGGCGCCGCCGCTCATATCCTGGCGCAGGTCTGCCGCTGGCAGGGGCGCGAAGTCTACGCGTTCACCAGAAAGGGCGACGAGGCCGCGCAGAAGCTGGCGCTGTCGCTCGGCGCCGACTGGGCCGGCGATTCGGAGCAGGCGCCGCCGGAGCTGCTCGACGCCGCCATCATTTTCGCGCCGGTCGGCGCCTTGGCGCCGATCGCCTTGCGCGCCGTGCGCAAGGGCGGTCGCGTCGTCTGCGGCGGCATCCATATGAGCGACATCCCGCAATTTCCATATCGATGGCTATGGCAGGAGCGCCAGCTCGTCTCCGTCGCCAATTTGACCCGCCGCGACGCGATCGAATTCTTGTCCGTAGCGCCAAAAGCCCACGTTAAGACCACGACGACAATCTATCCGCTCGAACAGGCGAATGAAGCCTTGGACGATTTGCGCGCGGGCCGCCTCCAAGGCGCGGCGGTGCTGACGTACTGATAGGGCGAAGTTCTCGTCAGCGGCTAGGCTGCGCTGGCGCAGGCGCCGCATCAATCGGGACGACATGCGAAGCGCGCTCCTCTTTGGTCGAAGCGCGCTCTTCTTTGGTCAGGGTCAGCGCATCGGCGCCGTAGCGGTCGCGAAACTGTCCCGACGCGGTCGTATTGCCGATTTTATCGAGCTTGACCGAATAATGGTCACGGTCGCCGAACGAGACGCTGTTCGACGTGACTTTGCTATATTGAACGAGCAGAGGCGCGCCCTTCAGCGTGTAGCTGATCACTTTGCCGTCCGCGATGGCGATCTGAATCGGCGCGGATTCGATCCGCCCGTCGACGCCCGTCCAGATTCCGTCCCAGGACTGCGCCTCCTGCGCGAGACATGTCGTGGCGAACAAAAGCCCAGGCGCGAAGGCGATCAGGAAGCGTCGGTTGACGATCATGTTTCTGTCTCGGGGCGAACGACGTTCTTTCCGCGAGGAGAAGCTCGCGACTCAAGGCTCGCGGAAAGCCGCGCCGCCGCAGCGGCACATAGGCGCTGACCGGCCCGTTCGCAAGACGCCTCGCGAATTGTTCAACGATGCGCAGTTCAACAGCTTTTGATCGGAGCGAGCGATAGCTATTGTCTCGAACCACGGCGGGCGCGGCCGGATAGTACAGGCGCGTTGGCCGATGCAAGCCGCGGGCTGAGAAGATGATCGCCGATCGGCAAGTCGAGCCATTGAAACGCCGGCCGACCGACTCGGCCGTCGAGGCGACCCGCGCGGGCGAGGAGGCGAAGGAGATTCGTTAAACGATAGCGCCGCCATTCGACGGCGGCGTGACAGCGAAGCCGCGCTTTATAAACCACCGCGCTAGCGCAGTTGTGCGAGCGTCGCGATTTGGCCTAGGTCCGGGGCGGGAGCGAACTATATGAGCTCGAGACTCGTTGGTTGCCAAATCGGAATAGGAGGACGAATGTCCTGGCTGAAATTAAGCGGCGCTGTGCTGGCCGCATTGTTCATCTCGACAGCGGCGGTCGCCGCGCAAGGCGCCGGCCACTTTCGACATAGCCATCCCCATGGCCGGCATCTCAGCGTCGGACCTGAATATGACCTTTACGGGCCCGCCCCGCCGCCCGCCGCCTACGAGCCGAGTTCCGGTTACTACCCCGGCGGCCAGCTCTATACCCGGGACAGCGGCGGCGTTAACAGCCTAAGCAACAATTTCGGCACTTCCGGGGTGCTCGGCCATACGAACGGCATGCCGGCGAACAGCCCTTGATCCGGATGGCCCTGGCGCAACGGAGGGGTTGCGATAAACTGTCGTGAAGCGCCGCGAGGCGCGATTGGAGGCCGCCATGTCGAAGCTGGTCGCAAACGGAATCGTCATTTTCGTGCTTTCGCTCGCCACGGCGTCGCAAGCGCAAGTTCGGGTCCATGTCCGGCATCATCGTCACGTCGTTCCGCCGCCGGCCAGCGACGTCGTCGTCGTGCGAACGCCGCCGATTTACTCGCCCGGATTTGTCAGCAATGGCGTCAATTTCGGCACGGCGGGCGCGAACGGGCTCAGCGGCGACGATTCCTACCCGCCGCCGCGCGGCTTCCATGGCGGCCTCTATAGTTACGGCGTTTATGCGATGGGCCCTGGCGGCCCCTATGACAGGGTCGAGGGCTGCTTGCCCGGCGTCTCATGCTAGCCCGGACGTTTCCGCCCTAACGCGCGCAGCGCCGACCGGCCGGCGGGGAGGAGGCAAATGCGAAAACTTGTCGCAACCGGCGCGCTGGCGGGCTTGTTCGCGTGGCCCAGCGCCGCTTTCGCGTTCGGGCCGGCGATGGGGCTCGACGCCGATATCGGCCAATTGGATGCGGGTTTTTACGACAGCGATCCGGCGTCCAATGCGCCCAATGCCGGCGGCGTGTTCGCCGACATGACGGGCTCGAACTTCGCCTTCGCGCCGAGCCCCGGTCGCGCCCGCGCCGCGCCTCGATTTCGCGTCATTCGGGCGCCAAGGATCATTGTCACGCCCTGATTGCAGCGCGCGCTATTTGGGCGACTTGGGTGTTGCGCGCCGGCCGCAGATAGCTTTTGATTGAGGCGGCGGCCCGTGAGCCATGATCGAAGCGTGGGTCATCGATAAGGAAGACGATTCCGCCTCGCTGCCGGCGTGGCTGGCCGGCGCTGTGAAAGATCGGACCGAAGACGGGCTGTTTGTCCTGACCAGCCGCGCCGGGATCGTCGAAGCAAGATCGGGCGATCTGATCTTGTGGGACGGCGAGCGCTTCAATGTCTATAGCGGCCAGCGGGTCGCGATATCCGCCGCGGTCCCCATGATCGCCGAGGCGCCGCGGCGACGAATCGAGGCTGCGGAAATCAGGAAAAGCTCTCGCGCGCCGGCCGAGCGGCGGCCCGGCCTGCCGCTCGTCCTGGCTCTCATCCTTTTTCTTGGCCTGCTCGCCGTCGGTTACGCATGGCTGATGATCAAACTGATCGGTCACGTCCAACTGCACTATTAGAGCGGGCTGCGTAGGGCCGGTTCGCCTTCGACCGCGTCGAGCCGAACGGCCAGTAGGCGAACTTGACCGCTATCTGCGACGCGTCTCAGGCGCCGAAGCGCGGCTCCGGCACGCCCTTGACGCCCAGATCATAGACGGCGAACAGGCTGCCGCGCAGCGGTCCGTCGCCGGGAAAGCGCGGCAGCGGCGGCTTGGCCATTGAAGTGACGAACAGGGTGTCGAGCTTCGGCCCGCCGAACATCACGCTCGTCACCTTCTTGACCGGCATTTCGATGATGCGGTCGACCCGGCCGCTCGGGTCGTAGCGCACCAGCCTGCCGTCATAGACGAGCGCGTTCCAGACGCAGCCTTCGGCATCGACGGTCGAGCCGTCGGCGGCGCCGCCGCGCGATCCGTCCACCTTGACGAAGGTACGGCGATTGGTCGCCGCGCCGGTCGCCTGATCGTAATCATAGGCCCAGATCTCGCCGGTCCAGGTGTCGGTGAAGTAGAAGGTCTTGCCGTCCGGGCTCCAGCACGGGCCGTTCGAGACGATGATGCCGTCGTCCAGCTTATGCAGCGAGAAATCCGGATCGAGCCGGTAGAGCGCGCCGTTCGGACCTTCCTCCATCGTGTCCATCGAGCCGGCGACGAAGCGGCCGTTTTTGTCGACCTTGCCGTCGTTCAGGCGGTTGTTCGGCTTGCCCGGCTCAGGATCGACGACGAGCTCGACCTCGCCGCTCTTGAAATCGAGCAGGTGAAAGCCGCGCTGCAGGGAGACGACCGCGCCCGAGCCGTCCTTGCGCAGCGCCATCGAACCGATCTTCTGCGGCACGTCCCAGGCGCGAATCTCGGTTCCGGCCGCGGTGGCGCGAAACACGCGGCCGTCGAAACTGTCGATCCAATAGAGCCGCTCTTGCTCCGCGTCCCAGAGCGGTCCTTCTCCGAGCGTTGTCTTGACGTCGACGAGAACTTCGATGCGCATTGTTTCCTCCGGTTCGGACGAGCGTCAGCCGGCGAAGCGCGGCTCGGGCAAGCCGCGCACGCCAAGTCCCTCGATCTTGAACAGGCAGCCCGCCTCGCGCTCACGATGATATTGGCCGCCCATCGGCCTCGCCATCGAGGTGACGAAAGCGACGTCGAGACCGGCGCCGCCGAAGGTCAGGCTGGTCGTCGATTGTACGGGCAGGCCGACGATGCGGTCGACGACGCCCGAAGGGTCGAAGCGGATCAGACGGCCCGAATAGACTTCGACGCTCCAGACGAAGCCTTCATCGTCGACGGTCGCGCCGTCCGGCAAGCCGCGCAGCTTGTCGAAACTGGCGAAGAGCCGCCGCGACAGTACATCGCCCGTCGTCGTATCGTAATCATAGGCGTAGATCGCCCGTCGTCCGGTGTCGGCGAAATAAAGCGTCCGGCCATCGGGGCTCCAGCATGGGCCGTTCGAGCAGATGATCCCCTCGTCCAAAGTATGGAGCGAAAGGTCAGGATCGAGCCGAAACAGCTTGCCGACCGGATCGCGCTCTTCGAAATCCATCGAGCCGGCGAGGAAGCGGCCTTGCCGGTCGACCTTGCCGTCGTTCAGCCTGGGCCGCAACTCGCCGGGATGGGTCTCGTTGATCCTTCTGACCTCGCCGGTTTCGAAGTCGAAAAAATGAAAGCCGCTGCGCAGCGACACAACCGCGCCGCCGCGCGTCCGCAGCGCCATCGACCCGATCGGCTCCGGCAGGCGCCACGTACGCTTGTCGCCGCCATTGGCGTCGATCCTGTGAATCGCCGGGCCATAGGAGTCGATCCAATAGAGCCTCTGCTCCTGCACGTCCCAGAGCGGTCCCTCGCCGAGCAGGTCGCGATCTTCGCAAGCGACTTCGATGCGCAGCATGGTTTCACCTCAGCGGACGCCTAACCTTCCGTGTCATTCCCGCGAAGGCGGGAATCCAGACTGAGCTTGCCATCATGCGCGGCGGTTCCTGGATTCCCGCTTACGCGGGAATGACACGGAAGGGTTGATTTGACAGCATCGGACGCAAAACATCGGCTAGAACGCGACTTGATCGGCGCCCTTCAAAGACAGAATCTCTCGCGCCTCGTCCGGCGTCGCCACTTGCTTGCCGAGGCCTTCGATGATCTTGCGGGCGAGCGCGACCTGCTCGGCGTTGGATTTGGCGAGCTTGCCGCGGCCGGCCCATAGACTGTCTTCGAGGCCGACGCGGATGTTCGAGCCCATGGCCGCCGCTTGCGCCGCGATGCGCAATTGGCTGGCTCCTGCGCCGAGCACCGACCAGCGATAATCGCCGCCGAACAGCCGGTCCGCCGTACGCTTCATATGGGCGACGTCTTCGGGATGCGGGCCGATGCCGCCGAGCAGGCCAAACACGGACTGCACGAAGAAGGGCGGCTTGACCAGCTTGCGATCGGCGAAATGGGCGAGATTGTAGAGATGCGCGATGTCGTAACATTCGAATTCGAAGCGCGTGCCGTTGCCGTAGCACGTCTCGAG
>JAJPHH010000018.1 GCA_021325385.1 Alphaproteobacteria bacterium | reverse complement strand
GATCGTCGACCAGCGCGCGCCGGTCGAATCGCCGAATTCGACCAGGACGCGCGTCACCGCGTCGGTGCCGCCCTGGAAGACGCGGACGCGGAAGTCGAGCAGCTCCAAGTCCTCGATGTGGTTCTGGTACACGCCGAGGTCCTTGCGGAGCGCCAGGTCGAGAGCGTTGACCGGGCCGATCCCTTCAGCGGCCGAGATCAGCTCCTCGCCGCGGACCTTGATCTTGACGATCGCCTCCGAGGCGGTGACGAGATCGCCGACCGCATTGAAGCGGCGCTCGACATTGACGCTGAAGCGTTCGACTTCGAAGAAGCTCGGCGTCTCGCCGAGCATGGAGCGGGCGAGCAGCTCGAACGACGCGTCCGCCGCCTCATAGGCGTAGCCCTGCGCCTCCTTTTCCTTCACGCGCTCGAGAAGACGCGTAAGGCGCGGATCGTCGGGCGCGACCTTGACGCCGAGCCGCGCGAGCTGGGCGAGGAGATTGGACTTGCCCGCCTGATCCGAGACGAGAATCGCCCGGGCGTTGCCGACGCTTTCCGGCAGGACGTGTTCATAAGTACGGGGGTCCTTCAGCACCGCGGAAGCGTGAATGCCGGCTTTGGTCGCGAAAGCCGCCGCGCCGACATAGGGGGCCTGGCGATTGGGCGCGCGGTTGAGCAGTTCGTCGAGCGTGTGCGAGATGTTGGTGATCTCGCGCAGCGATTCGTCCGTCACGCCGATCTCGAATTTCTTGGCGTATTCGTCCTTGAGCAGCAGCGTCGGGATCAGCGAGACGAGATTGGCGTTGCCGCAGCGCTCGCCGAGCCCGTTGAGCGCGCCCTGGATCTGGCGCGCGCCGGCGCCGATCGCCGCGAGCGAGTTGGCGACGGCGTTCTCGGTATCGTTATGGGCGTGAATGCCGAGCCGCGCGCCCGGCACGACACGCGCGACCTCGCCGACGATCCGCGCCACCTCCTCCGGCAGCGTGCCGCCATTGGTGTCGCAGAGGACGATCCAGCGCGCGCCGGCCTCGAACGCCGCACGCGCGCAAGCTAAAGCGTAGTCGCGATTGGCCTTGTAGCCGTCGAAGAAATGCTCGCAATCGACCATCGCCTCGCGGCCGGCCTCGACCGCGGCCTTGACGCTCGATGAAATGCTCTCGAGATTTTCTTCGAGCGTCGCGCCGAGCGCGACGCGAACGTGATAGTCCCAGCTCTTGGCGACGAAGACGATGGCGTCCGCCTTCGCTTCTAGCAGGGCGACGATTCCGGGATCGTTCTTGGCCGAGCGGCCGGGCCTCTTCGTCATGCCAAACGCGGCGAAACGGGCGCGCTCGGTCGCCCTCGTCTCGAAGAATTTCGTGTCGAGCGGATTGGCGCCGGGATAGCCGCCCTCGACATAATCGACGCCGAGCCGATCGAGCAGCGCCGCGATCTGGCGCTTGTCCTCGAGCGAGAAATCGACGCCCGTCGTCTGCGCCCCGTCGCGCAAAGTGGTGTCGAAGAGATAGAGGCGTTCGCGACTCATGAGCAGCCCCTAATGCTTGGCCGCGCTGCCCGGCGCGGCGGCGCCGGCGAGCGTCTTCGTCATCGTCGTATTGGCGAGCCAGACGTCGCCTTTACGCAGGACATTGCGCCGTTCGGCGGTAAATCCCTGCCGCTCGAAGAGCGGCCGCGCCGTGTCGCTGACTTCGCTGGTCAGCTTTTTTACGCCGCGGGCGCCGGCGAGCTTGATCAGCGCGTCGAGCAACATTGTCCCAATGCCACGGCCGGCGACCGCCGGCGCGACGAACAGCATGTCGATGACGCCGCCTTTAAGACTGGCGAAGCCGACCGGCCCGCCTTCGACGACGGCGACGAGAGTCAGCGCGCCGGCGAGCCGCGCGGCGAAGGCCTCGACGTCGTCGCCGCCCGCCGCCCAGGCTTCGCGCTGTTCGTCATCGTAATCGTCGCCCGTGAGCTCCTCGATCGCAGCGCGGAAGATCGTCGCACAGAGCGCCGCGTCGGACGGGAGGTACGGGCGGAGGCTCGCCAGCGGGGCGCGATCGGCGGTCATCGTCCGCCCTCATTGGCGAATTGAACCACTGCGTCATGCCCGGCCTTGCGCCGGGCATCCACGCCATCGCGCGCTCCATCGCCACGTGGATGGCCGGGACAAGCCCGGCCATGACGGTTGAGAGTCATCGCGCGATCTCCCAAGTCGTTCGCAGCTCGCCGGTTCTGGGATCTTTGCTATCCTTCAAAGCGACTCCGATTTTCGCGAGTTCGTCCCGGATGCGGTCAGACTCCTTAAAGTCCTTTGCTTTTCGCGCCGCGTTTCGAGCCGCGACTAAGTTCTCGATGGCTTTTTCGTCGATGTCGCGACGTTGGTTCTTTAGCAGTTCCTGTACGTTCACCGTCAGATCAAATCCGAGAAATGCACACGTCCGTTTTAGATCGCACGCCGCCTTCCAGTCGCCGTTTCGCGCGCTGTCGGAAAGTTTATGCAACTCGGCGAATGCAAGCGGAGTGTTTAGGTCATCTGCCAAAGCACCCTCGACCGCCGGTGAAATGTCCCCGGACGCCGCGTCCGCCAATTTCGTATGATGGCGAAAATTATCCAACGTAGCGGCAGCGTTCTCGGTTTGCCTTTCAGTCCAATCGATCGGTTGGCGATAGTGAGTCATCATCATCTGAAATCGAATGACCTCTCCAGGCCACTTTTGCAGCAGCTCGTTGATCGTCACGAAATTCCCCAGGCTCTTCGACATCTTCTCGCCTTCGACCTGGAGGAAGCCGTTATGCATCCAATAATTCGCCATACGCGGCGTCGAAAAGGCGCAGCAGGACTGGGCGATTTCGTTCTCGTGATGGGGAAAAACGAGATCGATGCCGCCGCCGTGAATGTCGAAGATGTTCTTCGCCGGATCGTCGCAAGCCAGGCCGCCGCCGAACGGCTCCAGCAGCTTGGCCATCGACATGGCGGAGCATTCGATATGCCAGCCGGGCCGGCCAAGCGGAACGATGCCGCAGGGGCTCGGCCAGCCAGGCTCGCCCGGCTTCGACGGCTTCCATAAGATGAAGTCCATGGGATCGCGCTTGTAGGGCGCGACGTCGACGCGCGCGCCAGCGAGCATCTCGTCGAGCGAGCGCCGCGCCAGCGAGCCGTAGCGCGGCGCGCCGGGCAGGCGATCCATCGCCGCGGGCGAGAACAGGACATTGTCTTCGGCGACGTAGGCAAGGCCGCGCGCGGCAAGGCGCTCGATCAGCGCCTTCATCTTGTCAATGTGCTCGGTCGCGCGCGGCTCGTCGCTCGGCTGTAGGCAGCCGAGCGCGGCGACATCGTCGTGAAATTGCTTTTCGGTCGCCTGCGTCACCTTGGCGATGGCGTCGTTCAGCGGCAGGCCGGGAAAATCTTGCGCTGCGCGGGCGTTGATCTTGTCGTCCACGTCCGTGATGTTGCGCACATAGACGACGTGATCCTCTCCGTAGAGATGGCGCAGGAGTCGAAACAGCACGTCGAAGATGATGACCGGCCGCGCGTTGCCGATATGGGCGTAGTCGTAGACCGTCGGGCCGCAGACATACATGCGCACATTCCGCGGATCGATCGGTTCGAAAACCTCCTTCGACCGCGTCAGCGTATTATAGAGCCGCAAAGGTCCCGACATATTCGTCCCGACAATTCGCGCGGCGTCGCGCCTGGCCGGCTGTTGCGTCGCTTTTCAGATCGGAAGTGAAAAAAGACGGGCGCCAGCCAGCGAAGATGCTAGCGGCGAATGATAATAATCCGGCAAAGGCAGGATTGGCCCGACATGGCCTCTCTTTCTCGCAGGCGACGCAGGAAGTCAAGGAGCCCGCGCCCCAGGGTCATTCCCGCGCGGGCGGGGATCAGACTGCGCCAGTGGTGAGGCGCGACTGTTTTGGATTCCCGCTTCGCGGGAATGACGACGTCGTTAACCCAAAATACACGCGGCCGAATCATCTTTATGGCCTCGCCTCCGACGTTCCTTAGAGCTTGCTGAAAAGCTGAGCGCATGCGCCTTTTTGCGTCCGCCTTCCTCGTCGCCTTGTCGTCTCTCGCCCTTACCGCCAGCGCCGCCGAGCCTGGCCAAGCGGCTCAATCGCAGAATTTCATCATCGCCGCATCCGACGGCTATGGCGTGCAAGACTGCCTGGGCGGCGAAGGCGGTTGCGGCCAGGCGGTCGCCGACGCCTGGTGCGAGGCGCATGGCCGTGGGCCGGCGCTCGCCTTCGGCAAAACAGACGACGTGACGGGCGCAATCGCAAGCCACGCCGCGCCGAAAATGCCGGCCGGCGCCTATTTCATCACCTGCGGCGAGTAAGCTCGTTCAGCGCAAGAAGTCCGCGCATTTCGGCGCATCGGCCCCGCCGCCCCACGGCTGGATGGGCACGCTCGAGGTCGAATTCTTCGGCGAGCCCTCGACCAGCTTATCAGAATAGACCATGTAGATCAGAACGTTGCGCTTCGGATCGCAGCCCCGGACGATCTGCATCTTTTTGAAGAAGATCGAGCGGCGCTCTCTGAAGACGACGTCGCCCTGTTCGAATTTATCCTTGATCTTGATCGGCCCGTATTGCCGGCAGGCGAGCGATACGTCGGACGTCTGCTCGGCCAGGCCGAGCGCGCCTGCGACGCCGCCCTTTTCTGAAGCCGTGAAATAGCAGGCGACCCCGTCGACGATCGGATCGTCGATTCCATAGGTCGCCAGTTTGTCGTTCGGCGTCAGCAATTTGAAAGTCGTCGACTTGCGGAAAATCAAGTCCGGCTCGCCGGATTCGGCCCAGGCCGCGCCCGCCGCTAAAACGGCGACCGCGGCAATGAGGGGCGCAAGAAAACGCAATTTCATGAAGTTCGCCTCCGGCGCGCTCTGTTTTCTCAAGCCGGGCGGCCGGCTGAATGCGATGACAAAATAAGTTTTGCGCGGCGCGGCGCAAGGCGCAGCGGCGAAGCGGTTTTCCGCGCCGCGCATTGCCCGCGGCGGCGCCCTCGCCTAAACAGACGAAAGGCGGCCGGCCGGCGGATCGACGCGTTCTGTCGGTTTCGGCAAGCCTGTCGAGGCGACATGGATGTCTTGATCATCGGTTCGGGCGGGCGCGAGCATGCGCTGGCGCTGGCGCTGAAGAAATCGCCGCGGCTCGGCCGTCTGTTCATTGCGCCCGGCAATGCAGGCGCGGCGGACATCGCCCAGCAAGTCGCGCTGGCGGTCGGCGACCATCGCGCCGTCATCGACTTTTGCCGCCGGGAGACGATCGGGCTCGTCGTCGTCGGCCCGGAGGCGCCGCTCGTCGCCGGCCTCGCCGACGATCTCGAAGCCGCAGGCGTCGCCTGCTTCGGTCCGAGCCGGGCCGCGGCGCGGCTTGAGGGCTCCAAGGGCTTCGCCAAGGATTTCTGCCGCGAATTCGCGATTCCGACCGCAGCTTATCGGCGCTTTCGCGCTCTCGAGCCGGCGCTCGCTTATCTGCGCGAGAAAGGCGCGCCGATCGTCGTCAAAGCCGACGGCTTGGCGGGGGGGAAAGGGGTCGTCGTCGCCGCCGCCTTGGCTGAGGCGGAAGCGGCGCTCCGCTCGATGTTCGACGGCGCCTTCGGCGCGGCGGGCGCGGAAGTCGTCATCGAGGACGTCCTCGAAGGAGAGGAAGTGTCGTTTTTTGCGCTCAGCGACGGCGAGCGCGCCGTCCCTTTCGCCAGCGCGCAAGATCATAAGCGGGTGGCGGACGGCGATGCGGGGCCGAATACCGGCGGCATGGGCGCCTATTCGCCAGCCCCGATCATGACCGAGGCGATGTCAGCCCGCGTGATGGAAGAAATCATCGCGCCGACCATCGCCGGCATGCGCGCCCGCGGCGCGCCGTTTCGCGGCGCGCTGTTCGCCGGGCTGATGATCGGCCCCGACGGGCCGAAACTTATCGAATACAATGTCCGCTTCGGCGATCCGGAAGCCGAGGTCGTGTTGGCGCGCTTCCAAGGCGACCTCTTGGAGCTCCTACTCGGCTGCGCGCGCGGCGCGCTGCCAAAAGCGTCGCCGCTTTTTAGCGATCAGACGGCGCTGACCGTGGTCCTTGCCGCGACGGGCTATCCTGGCCCGCCCGTGAAAGGAACGGAAATACGCGGCCTCGAACGCGCAGCAGCGACGCCGGGCGTGATCATCCATCATGCCGGCACCCGGCGCGAAGGCGGCCGCTTCCTCGCCGATGGCGGCCGCGTGCTCGCCGTGACGGCGTTGGGCGCCTCGGTCGGCGAGGCGCAAAACCGCGCCTACGCCGCTGTCGACGCCATCGATTGGCCGGAGGGTTTCTGCCGCCGCGACATCGGCTGGCGGGCGATCGCGCGCGAACGCGGGCCCGACGCGCTGCAATCCAATGGGATGGAGCGAACCATCGCCGGGAGGCGCACATGAACGCGACCAGGGATTTCTTCCCCGGCTTCGCGACGCGTTTGGTCGCCGCCCCCGCTGGGTCGATCTTTACCCGGATTGGCGGAAGCGGTCCGCCGCTTCTCCTGCTCCACGGTTTTCCGCAGACTCACATCGAATGGCGACGGATCGCGCCGGCCCTGGCCGAGAAGTTTACGCTCATCCTGATGGACCTTCGCGGCTATGGCGCCTCCTCGGTCCCTCGAAGCGAAAACGGCGCCGCCTATGCGAAGCGCGAAATGGCCAAGGACGCAATCGCCGTGATGGCGGCGCTCGATTACGAGCGCTTCGCCGTGATCGGCCACGACCGCGGCGCGCGCGTCGCTTATCGCCTGGCGCTCGACGCGCCCGACCGCGTCGAGAAGCTCGCCGTCATCGACATCATTCCGACCGGCGAGATGTGGTGCAGCATGGACGCCGCGCGCGCCATGCAGACCTACCACTGGCTGTTCCTCGCCCAGCCGGCGCCGATGCCGGAAACGCTGATTCGCGGCGCCCCAATCGCTTGGCTCAAGCACACGCTAGCGAGCTGGACGGGCGACAAGAGCCTTGCCGCCTTCGCCGACGCGCTTGACGCCTATTGCGCCGGTTTCGATCAACAAGATCGCATCCACGCCTTTTGCGAAGATTATCGCGCCGGCGCGACGATCGACCGGGGCTTGGATGACGAGGACCAAGCCGCCGGCCGCCGCATAGCTGCGCCTTTGCTGGCGCTATGGGGCGCGAAGGGCATTCCCAGCGAAGGCGGCGACCCGCTCGCGATTTGGCGCCGCTGGGCGATCGAGGTTCAGGGCCGCCCCATTGCAGGCGGACATTTCCTGCCCGAGGAAAACCCGCAAGAGACCGCGGCCGCGCTTTTGGACTTCTTCGCCGCCGCGCAATGAATCCGACGCCAGCCCAATCGAGCGTCAAGTCGTCGTTGTCGCTCGGCGTCGCGCTGGGCGGCGGCGGCGCGCGCGGCATCGCCCATATCGTGATCCTTGAAGCGCTCGACGAGCTCGGCTTGACGCCGGCGGCGGTTTCCGGCGCCTCGATCGGGGCGATTATCGGCGCCGCCTATTGCGCCGGCGTGGAGGCCAAGCTTCTGCGCGCTCATACGCTCGGCGTCATGCGCGATCGAAGCAGCGTGATGGGGAAATTGCTGCGCGCGCGGGTCGGCCGCTTCGCCGATCTCCTCCGGGGCGCGCTCGCCAACCCGATCATGCTCGACGCAGAAATCTTTCTCGAGATGTTCTGGCCGGAGGACATGCCGCGGCGGTTCGAAAGTCTGGCGATACCTTTCCAGGCTGTCGCCGCCGATTTTCACAATCGCTGCGAAGCGGTGCTTTCGTCAGGCCCGCTCGCGCCCGCCGTCGCCGGCTCGATGGCGATGCCTGGCCTGATCAAGCCCGTGCAACTGGACGGGCGGCTGCTCGTCGACGGCGGCGCGGTCAACCCCTTGCCTTACGACCTGCTGTTCGATCGCGCCGACATCGTCGTCGCCGTCGACGTCACGTTCGGCGCGTTGCGGGGGCGCAACGATCCGCGACCTTTCGAGACCATGTTCGGCGCCGCGCAGATCATGCAAGGCGCGATCACCGCGCAAAAACTGAAGCTGCGACCGCCGGACATGCTGATCCGTCCGCCGGTTCAGCAGTTCCGGGTGCTTGAATTCTTTCGCGCCGCGCAGATCCTTCGCGCCTGCGACTTCGCCAAGGAGCATTTCAAGCGCTCGCTTGCCGAGAAGATCGAAGCGCGACTCAAATGAAGCGGGCGCCGCGCGAAATTTGCGCGCCGCGGGCGAGCGCTTCGCCTGACATGGCGGCTCTTCCCGCCCGTTGCGCCTCGACGATTGTTATCGCGCCGCGGCCGCAGGCGACGACGAGGGACTCGTCGAGGACTTCCCCTGGCGCGCCCTCGCCTTCCGCCGCTCGCGCGCGCAGAATCTTCACCCGCTCGGCGCCGTGACCGAAGTCAATCTCCGAATAGGCCCCCGGGGCCGGCGACAGGCCATGAATCTGATTGCGAACCGTTTCGGCGTCGGCTGACCAGTCGATCCGCGCCTCCGCCTTGTCGATTTTCTTGGCGTAAGTCGCGCCTTGTTCGGGTTGCGGCGCGAACTCCAAAAGCCCCCGTTCGAGCGCCGGCAAGGCGCGCGCCATCAAATCGGCGCCGAGCCGCGCGAGCTGCTCGGCAAGATCGCCGGCAGTCGCTCCGGGCGCGATCGCGATCCGTTCGACGAGCGCCACCGGGCCTGTGTCCAGCCCCTCCTCCATCCGCATCACGCAAACGCCAGTTTCGCGGTCGCCGGCCATGATCGCGCGCTGAATCGGCGCGGCGCCGCGCCAGCGCGGCAGCAGCGAAGCGTGGAGATTGAGGCAGCCAAGCCTAGGAGCGGCGAGGATCGGCGCAGGCAGAATCAGCCCGTAAGCGACGACCGCCGCGACGTCGGCCTGGTGCGCGCGGAACGTCTCCTGCGCTTGCGCCTCGCGCAGCGTCATCGGAGTGAAGACGGGGATTGCATGTTGCTCGGCCGCGAGGTGAACGGGCGTCTTGGTCGGCTCGAGTCCGCGCCGGCCGGCCGGGCGCGGAGCCCGCGTGTAGACGGCGACGACCTCGTGCCCCTGCCCGATGATCTCGAGCAGCGTCGGCGTCGAGAAGGCCGGCGCGCCCATGAAGACGATGCGCATGCGCGGCCGGATAGCACCGGCCCGGCCGAGGGTCAAAAGTAGCGCCGGACGCGCTCTTCTCGCCTGCGCCGTTCTGGCTTACGCTTCAGCGATGAGCAGCGTACGCGCAAAGACGGCGCAAGGCCCCGCTCATAAGCTGGCCTTGCGCGTCTATTACGAAGACACCGATTTTTCCGGGCGCGTGTACCACGCGTCCTACCTGCGTTTTCTTGAGCGCGGACGAACCGAGTGGCTGCGCGCGCGCGGCGTCGCGCAGCAAGATTTGGCGCGGGATGGCTCGATCGTTTTCGTCGTCCGCCGGCTGACGATCGACTTCGTCAAACCGGCGCTGATGGACGACATGCTGACCATCGACACGCGGTTGGCGAGCTTAGGCGCGGCCTCGTTCGATTTTGCGCAAGCGATTCTGCGCGACGGAGCGACGCTGGCCGAGGCCCTGGTCAGCGTCGTCGCCCTGAAGGCCGGCCGCCCGTCGCGCCTGCCGGCGGAGCTGCGCGCGCGTCTGGTCGACGGGGCGGCGGCTTGAGGCGCGATTGCCCGCTACCCATCGCCGCGCTCCATCAAGCCGTCGATGCGCGCCGCAAGCATCTCGATCCTCTCGCCCAACCGGTTCTCCATGTCGCGCAGATCCGCCCGTGTCGGCAGCGCCGCCGCCGCCTCGCGCAAGCGGCACTGGTCGTCATGAAGCTGCGCTAGGCGGTCGGCAAGGCGCAACCAGGCGGCCTCATTGGTTTGCTTGACCGCGGCGAGTTCGACCTTCTGCCACTCCAGCGACGCTGCGGTACGATCGAGGCGCGCGGCGAGACGCCAAGCGAAGGCCGCGGAGCCGAGCACGGCCGCGGACAAGCCGGAGGCTACCCATTCGATGAGGCCCCAGGGCGTGTCGTTTCCGATTGCGAGGCTCATGCGACATGTCCCATCTTCCGCGCAGACGGGCGCCCCGTTCGCGCATGGCGGCGGGGCGCCTCTCAGTTCAAGCTTTTGGCGAGACCTGGTTCCAAATCTCAGTCGCGACCTGCACGGCCGCCTGCGCGATGACCGCGTAGGGACCGAGCGAGGTCCAATCAAAGCCCGCTGCGAAGTGCAGGACGGCGGGCACGATTGCGCCGATTGCGCCGGTCGCAAGATGGCGTACGAGATCTGAAGGCATTTGCTTTCTCCTTTCACGTTGAAATGAAGGACCGCGCGGGCGCTCGCGCCCGCCGCTCGGTCAATCGGTCGGTTCGGCGCCAAGTTCGTTCGTCAGAAGCGCCAACGCGTCGCGCCGCGCCGCGTGAACGCGCCACGCCCAAAGCTGCGTCGCGAGCAGCCCCGCTGCGAGCAGGACGAGGCCGACCCACCAAGCGGGCGCGAAGGCGCTGCGCCAATGCGCCGCGGCGAGAGACGTCACGACGATGATTGCGGCGCGGCGGCGCGCCGCGGCGCCGGCGGAGTCGGCGTCGGCAACAGCCTGGGCAATCGTACTTTGCGTGATCGCGGCGGCGCGTATTGGCGGAATATCGGCGGGCGTCAGAAAGCCGTCGCGATCCATGGCCGCCGGGAGGGCGGGCAGCGGCGAACCGGGTTGCGCTGCAAGCGCCATCTTCAGGCTTTCGGCTTCGACGCCGGCGACGCGGCGCGCCCAGCCCCGGCCAAAGGCGCGCCAGCTCCGCAGACCCTCCAAAAAGGAAAGACGTGAGCGCGAATAGGCCTGAATGCGCGCCGCCACGGAAAGGCGGGCGCCGCCTGCCTCCACCTTCTTCAGCCGGCGCAGGGCGGCGCCCGGTCCGGAATTATACGCGTCGTCGCTGACCGCATGATCCAATCCCGCCGGCAAATCGTCGCCGCCGATCGGCCGCCAGTAATGTTCGACGAATATGGACAACGCCTCGTCGGCTGTGAGCTTGGCGATGTCGCGTGTAGGGTACGCCGCCGCCGCAACTCCCCACTTCGTCCCTTTAAGCAGGCCGACCCCGACTTTTCCGCCGGTCCAGTTGCCGGGATCGCGTCGGTCGAGCGACAGCTTGTCGCCGCCCTCCCATTTCATCGTTGCGAGAAAACACGGCATGCGATTGGCCGCGGCCATCGGCGTTAAATCCCGCCGACGGCATGCGCGACCCTGCCGGCGTCGGCGGCGACAGGCGGCGGCGACGCGACGCAAAAGAGAGCTTGGGCCATGATCCGCTCCTTCGATGGTCGACGAATTTGGTCCCCAATCCGACGCGCGCGACCGCGGCCTCGAGCGGCGCGGTCTCGGATGAGAGGCTAAAACGACCTGCCGCGAAGGCGCGGCGGCGGCGGGTCGGCGCTCGTCGCCTCGGACGGCGCCCCAGCCATTCGCGCCGCCCTGGACAAAGCTTGAACCGCGGCGACGACAAGTCCGACCTGATCGATCGGATTGTTAGGCTTGTTCGCAGCGGCGCAGATTGCGTCGGCGACCAAAGCCAGCCGCGCCAGAGTCGCCGAATGCGGATTTGCGTCTTCGAGCGCGTCGATCAGCGGATCGCTCGCCGCGCAGATCGTCGGCAGGTCGGCATAAACGCCGGCGACGACCGCCTCGCCTTTGGCGGCGGCCGAAATCCAAGCCGGCGACGCGCCGCCCGCGCTGAGCAAGAAGGCGAGCAAAGGCGCAAGGAGATGCGCGGCCATGGGCGCTCCTTTAACGTTGCTGTCGATTGAAAAATGCCTGGCGCTAAGGGCGCGCCCTCGGCGGTCTCAAGAAGTTGGCGCGCCGCAGAGCAGGTATTGGATCGAGACGCGGACTTGGCCGCCGGTGAAATTGCCGCCGTTCGCGGTCAGCTTGATTGTCGACGGCGCGTACCACGCGGTCGGGCCGATCACGCCGACATTGTTCGATCCAGCCGCAATTCCGAGATTCGAGCCGAACTGGCCCGAGCTTCCGCCCGCGCCGCCGGTCGAATTCGTCGTCGCATCGACATTGTAGGAGCTCGCGCCGGTGATCGCGGCGACGACATAAACCGACACGGCGATCACAATTGCGCGGTTGGGGATTTGCTGCGTCGAGGTCGAAGTCGCTCCCGAACAGGCGATGACGTCCTCGATTACGCCGAGTTGGACGGCCGAGCCATGCGAGCCGTGGGTTTGGATATTCCCGGCGACGTCGAGCGGCGCGCCGGGCGACGTGGTGCCGATCCCCACATAACCCGTATTGTCGATCCGCATCGCCTCGGCGCCGCCGCCGGCGGCCGTCGCGTTGTTCGCGGTCACGCCGAATGTGATCGCGGCGCCGTTCGCGGTCGAAGTCCAAGCCTGGGTGGTGACAAAATGAATGGAGGCCGCAGGGGCCGTGAACGCGGAGCCGTTATCGCCTGCGCCGGTATAGCCGGCGAGGGTGTCGCCGGCTTGGACGGCGGAGAATGTTCCGGGAGCGCCGCTGCGCGACGCTTCGCCCAAGAACGTGTTCTTGGGCGGCTGCGACCCGTTTCCGTAGGCTTGTCCGATCAGTATCGGAGCGCTCAGCGAGCCGGCCAGGATTGCGTAAGCGCCCGATGCGCTAAGCACGCCGCCCGCCGCATTAGCGACCAACGAAGCGAATGTCGACTGATCGACGATCGTCCATGCGTTTGCGCCGTTGCTTTCGAGCGCCAGGTATCCATAGGCGCACGCGATGACCGCGCTGGCCGCGCCGTTGATTGTATCGGCGCCCGCCCGGCTGAGAGCAATCGTCTTGACCGGCGAGCATGCGCCGGATTCGTCGATGACCGTAAGCGTCGCGCCGACCGGATAGGAGGATGCGGCCGGCAAACTCACGATCCGCGCGGCGGTGATCGCCGTATACGCGACCTGCCGATCGGTGATTTTGACCGAATAATTGGCGTCCGAGACGGCCGATCTGGCCTCCAGCGCATGCGGCCAACCGCCCGCCGTCGCCCCGTCATGGACATGCAGCCGCATCGTGTCGGTCGCCGGCGTCGCTTCGCCTTGCGCGCCGACGAAGGCCGCGATCTGCGATTCGGTCCCGCGTCTCAGTTGAAGCTGCTCGCTCATGAGGCTGCTCCTAGGTCAATCAGATCGATCGTCGTCCCGGGCGCCGAGCCGAAATTGTCGGAGACTGAGGCGGCGACAGAGACCGGCCCGAGATCGACCGGCAGCCCGGTCTGAAGCTGGGCGAAAATAGGATTGATCACGCCGACCCCCTTGGTCTGGTACGAATAGGCGACGCAGGAGGCGAGACTCTGCAGGCCCGAGAAAAATATGTTGAAGCTCTGAAACTTCAGCCAAAGCGTCGCGCCGATGTAATTGGCCGGCAGGTCGTATTTCACGACGGCTTCGTCGAGACGATAGAAAGCCGCATTGGCCGCGTGCGCGGCTGGGCTCGTCCCATACATGCCGCGCTGCAGACCGGTGAGATTGTATTTATAGAGCGCGGCGAGCGTCGCCGTTTCGTAGGCGAGCAGCTCATTGTCGACGAGCGCCAGCGTGACGCCCTGCTGGGCCGAAGCTTTCGTCGCGCCGTCGAGTTCGCCGTCGCTTTCCGTCAGATTGATCGGCAAGGCGTTGGTCGTATCCCAACCGCTGACGGCGGTGATCGCGCCGAGGAGAAAACCCTGCCGCATCGGCTGTGTGATCGTGCCGATCTGCGAGTAGGTGACGTTATCGGTCGAGGCCCAGACATAGGCGCCGCCCCAATTCGGGTCGGCGACGCCGCCCGAGCCGCCCGATGCGCCGACCCAGAGCTGCGGGACGCCGCCGGTCAGAACGGGCGGCGGCTCGTAGATCAGCGGGGCATTGACGAGATCGGGGACGATTCCCTGATTGAGCGACGCGCCGGCTGGGATTTGCGTCGGGTAAAGACTGGGCGTTGACACCCCGATCGTCATCTCCTCGGCCGTGACGGTCAGAATTCCACTGTCTCCCTCCTCGATCGAGACGATGCGGACGGGGTAAGCGGCGAGCGCCAAACCGGCGTCGTTGATCGTCACCACGTCCATCGGATCGAGCAGGCAATATTCCCACGACAGTTTGAACGTGAAGTGCGCCCGCACATAAAGGCCGCGCTGCAGGAGCGCCTGCGCGGCCATCGCGCCGGTCAGCATCGGATCGCAGATTTCATGGGCGGTGATCGTCGGGCCGACCAAGGGGCCGTAAAGCTCGATTTGCGATTGATCGCGCGCTTCGACCGTCTGCATCGCGTATTGGTTGGTCCGGGCCGAGACTTCGAGGCGCTGGATTGTCGGCAGCGAGAACGGATCGAGCCGTGAGACCAGGACAGGATCCTCGTTGCCCTTGGCGACGACAAAATCGTGATCGGTGAGATCGTAGATCGGCGCTATGCTCGGATTGAACGTATAGCCATGGCCGGTTACCGGCGAATCGCCATAGGGGATGAATCTGAGCCGGCCGCCGCTCCATACAGCAGCGCAATTGAGAATCTGCAGCCAGCGCGCCAGGATGCTCGCCGCCTGTTCCTGATCGATCAACGCCGGGCTGAAGCAAAAGCCCATCGCCCGGCAATAGGTTTGCAGCGACGAATCGCCCGAGGCGCCGAACAAGGTGGTCGCATCGACGCTGGCGCCGTCGAAGCCGAGGCCGTATTGCGGATTGACGAGAAAATCGCTGATGACCTGGGCCGGGTCGGCGTCGACGCCGTTGATCCCGGTTCCAGCCAGGAGACCGATCACCTCGAAATTGTGGTTGCCGATATTGGCCGAACTGCCGAGTCCGTAGCTCGCCGCACAAATATACGCCGTGCCCTGATAGGCGAGCGCCTGATTGGGATAGGCGGCGTTCAGATAGCCCCATACCGTCTGCGGCGTCGTTCCGTTGAACAGCGTCAGGCCAAGCTGGGCGAGCGTATAGGTCGACTGGTCGCGCCAGATGATCCCCATTCCGCCGATCGGCCCCTCGGCGAGGCCCATGATGATGTCTGCGGTGTAATTATAGCTCGTCGTCGCTTTCGACGGGCCGCCCTTGCCGGTCGACTTCGTCTTGACCGGATTGGCTTTGAAGTTCTGGTACCAGAGCACGTTGGCTGAAAGCTTGTTCTGGCCCCAGATGATCGGCACGGGTAGCGTGTTGACCGATGTTTGAAGTTGCAGGCCGGTATAGTCCGGGCTGACGGCGCGTTTCGATTTGGCGGTGCGCAGAAAGCTCACGACGCTGGGCTCCACAAGCTGAAATAGCGCGCGTCGGCGAGCCGCTCCGCCAGCTCTGCGTTGCGGCCGACCTCCTCCTCGAGCACGATCTGCGCCGGATGGAAGGCGTGGACGATGGCGAGCGGCTCGGCGCCCGTGACGATCCCGCCATGGCTATAGCAGCGGCCATAGCGGAAGAGGGCGACGTCGCCCGGCGCCGGCTGCGCGACGCGCGTCGCGCGCGCCAGCAAATGGCCGAGATACCTCTCCTCGCTGCGATGCAAATGCCAATCCGGGGCATAGGGCCGCGGGTCGAACGGCTCGACGAGACCGAGATCGACAAAGACGCGGACCAGCAGCATGCCGCAATCGACGCCGACGCCCTTGACGTCCGCGCAGTTGTGATACGGCGTGCCGATCCATTCGCGCGCCGCGGCGACCACCGCGGCGCGGGCGCCAGTCGACGACCTGACCTTAGGGCAAACTAAATCGTGAGCCATTGGAAATATGACGCCTCGGCGATTGCAATAGACAAGGTTCGTTGAGCAACCTGGCCGAGAGGCATGAGTTTGAGGCCCAGATTGCAATGTTTTGGAGCTTCTCAACGGCGATACAGAACGAACACGACCGTCGGATCGCCAACGCCGCAAAGGGCGGCGATCGCGCCAATCGACTGTTTCCGTCGCGGCCAATCACGCGTCTTGTTATCGGTTGAGCGCTATTGGGCGATTATGGTCGAGTTTCAGCCGCGCGGTTTTTCGAGGGCTCGTATTTTAGTGTTGGCGCTCGTTGGCTATGGTACAAAAAGATCGGAGAGCTGAACCTTAGCGGCGGATATCGCGTAGAGTTCCGGACTAAATGAATCTGTTTGGGATATTTATAACGCGGCCGTCGCAGCGGGCTTGGAATAGGCCACTCGCTGTAGCCCCACGCCCCTCGGACTGCAAAGTCTTCAAAATGTGTCGATAAGCTTATCGATTCTAGGACCGTCGATATGAGGTTTTCCGTTCGGAGCGTAACCAAATTCCCGCCCTGTCTGGGTTCGCGGCAATTAGCGCCGATTAACCCATGACCAGCCGCCGCTGCGCAGGCGCCAATAACCGCCCTGCCCCCAGGAACGTGCGGTGTGACCGGGCGCAAGCATCGAAAGCAGCGTTTCGAGCAGGCCCGCTCCTTGCGCGCCCGCCTCGTCGGGCGGCGGCGTATCGCTATAGATCAAGGGCGAATTGGCGTCGGCGCGCTTTCCGTAGCGGATTTTGCCGGTATCCCAATCCCCGCAGACCACGAGGTTCTGATCTTTAGCGAGGATGCACACCGCGCGGATGCGGCCGTCCAGCATCCGCGTGAACGTGACCAACAAGCCGTCCGGCCTTTGAAACACGTAGGATGCGGAGTCCTGCGCCACAGTCTCGACGCCGCCGTGCTTCTTCGCTTCGGCGATCAACGAGTTCCAAGCCTTGTCGCGCTCAGGGGTTCCCGCGAAAGCGGCCCCGACAGTAAGCGCCGCCGCGACGCCCCAAATAAAGCCTCGCATCTCTGGCTCCCAGCCACGTAAGTTATGCAGACCGCACGGTAATTGGTGTTATTATCTGAGTATAGATAAATGACGCCCGTTTATCGTCTTTTTCTCCGGTTGGCGGACCCGTAGCTGCCGCAACGTCAGCGCAAATTGCGAGATCCAGCGTCGGATCCCAACTCGTGTCAATTACAATGCATTTTCACGTAGTACCTCTCGTTGATCGAACCGGATTCGAGAGATAACTTTCGACGGACGCTTCGGAGCTCTCAATGGCGATACAGAACGAACACGGCCGCTTGATCGCCAACGCTGCGAAAGCGGCTCTCGCGCCGATCGGCTGTTTCCGTCGCGGCCAATCACGCGTTTGGTTGTCGGATGAACGCTATTGGATAATCTTAGTCGAGTTTCAACCAAGTGGTTATTCGAAAGGCTCGTATCTCAACGTCGGAGCGAGCTGGCTTTGGTCGGAGCTGCAGAAATCGGCGCTGTCCTTCGATCATCGCGATCGTGTCCATGACGCCGGGTTCGCGCCTTTCGAAAGCACGGAGCAGTTTCGGCCTTTGACCAAGGACATGGCGCAGCGCGCCGCTCGGGAAGTCCTAGCATTGAGGAAGAAGTTTCCTTCCATTGAGGCGATCAGCCGCCATTTGAGCGCGAAGCCAAAATCGAGTGATTGGGGTTTCTTCCATGCGGCCGTCGCCGCAGGACTCAATCACGATGCCGATTCCGCACATTCTTTTTTTCGGCGGCTCGACGCCCTGCCCGCCGCCTTCGCCTGGCAACGGGAGCTCCGTGGCGAAGCAGCGCGACTCGTTCGGGAGCTCAATGACCTCGACAGCTTTCGTAAAACTGTTGCCGAAGGAATCAGGCGCCGTCGCCTCGCGATTGGATTACCATCAATCGATGATTGCTTCTGGCCAGTTGAAAGAAAGGCTCCAGAAGCCGTCTAGCCTCTGTAGGATTCTGTCGACTCGCTTGTCGGTGACCCTGTCGTATCGATCCTCGGATCATGTATGAGCGACTGTCACTGAGCCCTGGAACAGGTGGAACTATCGGATCGGTTTGGGACGGCTGTTGACTAGGCCCCACTGAGGTGGAAAGGGCGCAGCAAGCTCGCTTGGGTTCCGCGCCAAAAGCCTCAGCGATTGCGATAGACAAAATTCGTTGAGCAACCTGGCCGAGAGGCATAAGTTTGAAGTCAAGATTGCAAATGCTTTAGAGCTACTCAATGGCGATGCAGAACGAACACGGCCGCTTGATCGCCAACGCTGCAAAGGCGGCTCTCGCGCCGATCGGCTGTTTCCGCCGCGGCCAATCACGCGTTTGGTTATCAGACGAGCGTTTTTGGGCGATCATGGTCGAGTTTCAGCCGAGCGGTTTTTCGAAAGGCACGTATTTGAACGTCGGCGCTAGTTGGCTCTGGTACCGGAAGAGCAATCTAGGGCTGAATTTTAGCTACGGCTATCGTGTTGCAGATGTCGGATTTATTCCATTCGAAGCGCCAGAACAATTTCGACCCCTCATAGGACGCGCAGCAGCTCGCGCCGCAGACGAGGTGCGCGCACTCAGAGCGAAATTCTGCAACCTCTCAGCGATAAGCCGCGTTTTAAAAGCCGAGCCTCATGGACTGCTCGCCCATCTATTTCATGCCGCGGTCGCGAGCGGGTTAAATCTTGAATTCGATGCGTCACGCCAACTATTCTCCGCGATCGAAGCCGCGGAAGTCGAAAGCGACAGAGATCGTGAGTACAAAGCTCAGGCCGCAACTCTTGCAGCGCTTCTTGACGAACCGGTTGCTTTCAGAGCGGCGATCCGCGCGATAATCGATCAACGTCGCGAGGAGGCGGGTCTCCCGCCAATCGAGGATTGCTTCGAAGAGCTCGACCAAGTCTTATGAAACTATCGCCTTGCTCCCTCCGGGAACCATTGCCTTCAATTGTCGAACTCTTGCGCCGTAAAGTTTCGCTTTTCCAGTCTTCAGATCCCAAATCGCGATTACCTTTTCCCTGTTCTCATCCCACAATATGACATCAGTTCTTATACTCCCGTCCAGGCCGTAACGAACCGTGCCGTCCCAATCAAAGCTTTGCTCCGAGCCTTGCGTGTGGATGGCGAGCGCGCCGGCGAAGTTGATCGGGCTCACCGATGCCGGCAGCGACCGTCATGTTCGTCGCTAGAGTTGCGCCGCGCCGGCAAGACCGCTTTTCTGCGAGCTAAGGACGACTAATAGGGAAACGGGATCGAAAAATCACATCGGTTTTCGCGGCTAATTTACCGCGTTTGGATCGGCTCCAATGCCTTCTGCATACTTGCAGCAAGCGCCATATGCTTCGGATTGTCTATTGTAAATGGCTCCTCGCAAAGCGAGTAGAGGGCGCTGCCGTCATCAAGACGCTCAACATCGACGCCGTGCGGCGGATCGATCCGGGAGACCTGAAGTCCTGGAATATATGTGATCCACCCCTCCCAAGGCAGGTAAAGCCCTTCCTGACCATTCGAATTGAGATAGTGGCGAAGGAACTTCATGTATCGAAAACAGTCCACCGAAGCTTCTTCGGGACGCCATTCCTTGATGATCAAACGCATGATTTTCCGAAGATCGCTTGCCGTCCACGGCCGCCTTGTCGAGGAACGACGCTTGCTAAAGACGAGGGCCAGACTATTCGCATGTGGGTTCGCGTCGCCGAAAGCGCCAACACGCAAACTAATTAGAGCGCCGTCTGAGTCGTTCAGTCGATTTTTTATCTTGAGCCCGAACCCCAACTCTGGCCAAGGCTCCCTGGAGGGAGGCGAGTGAAACGGGCGATTGGCGTTAAAAAGTGCTGTGATCTCTTCGAGGCCGGCGGGAAGATCACAGCAATCCCAGTTGTGAAAAGTATGGTCTTCTTCTGCCAGTCCGTTGAGGGTCTGAACCAGATGTTCTGCGCAGGCCGCCGCTTCTTCTCTACGGCTACCCCACCAGCAATGCAGCGCATATGATTCCTCAGCCATTGGTTCTCCTAGGGGTCGTAGATAACCTTAATCACATCACCATAGTTTTCATGCTTTACGTAAGCGGCGATCCAGTCGTAGACACGCTTTTTTTGAACATGCCAATCGATCAGCCTTCCGGCAGTTTTTGCCGCCTTATAGCTGCGGTCAATCTGATCAGGGAGTTTCCATCCGCCCTGAAACCAGGTGTACCAATCTCCATCCCCGTCTAAAAAGTTTTCGCGACCGCCTGTGGCTTGCTGCAGCTTGCCTTTTTCTTCCTCCACGCAGCCGTCGAACCACTCTCCATTAAAAAAGATCGCGAGCGGTGGAGGAAGTCCTGTAACTCTTGCCTGATATTCTCTCGAATTTTCTGACCACGACTCACTGAATTCCCCAACAGGCTCCGGACAGAGCTTGGGCTCCTCTTTTACTCGCGCAGCCGTCCCTGCTTTGGCGCCGGCGGCAGCGGCTCCAGCGGCGCCAACGGCAGCCTGGCTGTTCTGCTTGTTTTTGTCGTCGCGCTCGGCCTGCGAAATCGCCGCGATGTCGATGGCGATTACGCGATTTTTCGCATCGATGACCCGCGCGATCGGCTTGCCGGCGTCGTCGCGAAAGATCCAGTCTGTGCCCAAATGCCCTAGCGCGACGGTGACCCACTGGCCTTGAATCAGCCGGTGGAGATAGAGGATCGACCCGCCTGTGGGCCATTCGTATTTGAGGTCAGGCCGGCCGGGGACCGCGCCTTCGACTGTCTGATTCCCTGAAGGCGAAGGCACGACCAGCATGCCGAAGAGAGCCACCGGACCTGCGGCTCGCAGCGCGAGCTGCGCCAGGGCGGCGAGCGCTCTCGGCATGACGGTTTCGGCGAAGAACGAGCCGGCTTCCGCGAGGCCCGAGCTGGCCGGCCGCGCGGCGCTTAACGCAGCGGCAGTCGCCATTGTGGCGGCGGAGGTCTCCGAATGACCTTGAGCGGAAGGCTTGTCAGCAGGTTAGGCGCAGGTGTAGCTGCCGCTTGCGCGTCGCCGCCCGAGGTCCATTGCCCGCTCATCCGGCCACTGCCGGCTGGGACGCGCGGCTGATTGGGATTGTATTTGCGTAGCGACTCGCCGGACGACGTGGGGTCGAGATCAAGCGCCGCGAAAATCGTCTCCGGAGTCACGCCCTTCTGCAGCAATCGGTCGGCGGCGAAAAGGCGGCGCGCCGCGCCATTGTTCCGATCGAGACGCGGCAAGCCCATCAACGCCAGGTGAATCGAAGCGACAAGCTCGTCGCCTTCCGCGCGCTTTTCCAGCGCGCAACGCAAATGAGCGCGAGCCTTTTGCCCGATCGCCCGCCGAAACGCCGTGGCGAGCAGCGCGACGACACGCGTATCGCCGGATGACTTCTCTTGCGTGTCAAGAGGCCTTTTAGTACGCGCAATCACAGTTCCCGCGCCGAGAGTCAACGCGTCGCCGACGAAAGTCGGCGTCGGATAGAATGGCGCGCTCTTCGCGCGCGCAACCCACGCCTTCTCGATCTCTTCGACGAGCATGCGGACCTCGATTGCGATAAAGAAGCGCGGCGGTTCCGCGCCGCGGCGCGTCAGTACGCCACCTGCGGCGGCGGCACGTACGGGAAACCCCGGAAATTCGCCAGGTTGTTGAACCGCGTCTGGCAGGTCGCGCTGGTGTGGTCGCAGCCGGCGTAAACCGTGAAGGCGTCGCCGACGGCCGGCGCGATCGGCAGGGGATACATCAACGTCAGCGACGTCCCCGCGACGACGCCCTTCACTGTCGAGCGCAGATTGGCGTCGGCGCCGGACGTCATCACGATCGAGCCTTGCGTGTGGATGGCGAGCGCGCCGGCGAAGTTGATCAGGCCGACGGTCGAGCCCGCGCCGACCGTTCCATTCGTCGCGTAAGTCCCGCGCGGCACGCCGCAGCCGGAATCGTAGAGCGTGTGCAGGCAGGTCGGCTGATAGAGGTTGCGCGGCATGTCCATGTCGAGCAGGACGAGGTCCGAGGCGACCGTCACCTTGGCGCTGGTGCGGCCGACCTGATCGACGCTTGCGACGCGGCCTTTGAACAATGTCACGCCGCCGACCGGCGGCTGGCCGAGCGCGCTCATGAAGACGCGGTCGCGCTGGACGCGGCAGCCGTCGAAAGCCCCGTCGCGCAAAGCGGCGAGGAAGGGCGCGCCGCCGACAAGGTCGGTCGGCCGCGCCGCGATGGCGATCTGCTGCTTGTCGACTTCGAGCCCGACCGAGCAGCGATATTTCAGGCCTTGAACCAGCGGACCGTTCGCGGCGAACGTGACGCCGCTATAGGCGACAGACTGATCGACATTCGTATAGGCGAGGGTGAGACCGGTCGAAAGGATGAAGGTGAAGCAATCGGCGAAGGCGATGGGCGCGTCCGGCGCGGCGCGCGCCGCGTTGAGAAAATTGATCAGCGCCGGGCTGGCCGATTTCATGGAGACGCTCCCTTTACATGCCCGCGGGAAGCGGGCATCCAGACAACCGGATGCTCGAAGCCTCGCTCAGCCTGGACTCCCGCTTGCGCGGGAAATGACATGGATGGTCATGACGAGCGCACCGAGCGGAATTTCACGCTGGGCGCGGCCCAGAGATTCTGCATGAATTGCTCGAAGTCCTGGCCATCCTCCAGGAAGCGGCACTGGAAGGCGTAGGAGAAGCTCGCCGTTACTGCGACGCCCGAGCCGGGCGCCGACGAGAAGACAAGCGTGTTCGGACTGGTCAATGACCAGCCCGAGCTTTGGGGCGCTCCGTTCAGCGCCACGCTCGCGACGCTCGTCACCCAGCCGACCGGCTCGGCGAAGCCGCCAAGCGTACGGACGAAGGCGAACGAAGTCGTAGCCCCGTCGCCGGCTCCGAGGACTTGGCCGGAAACGCGGCAATCGGTCGGGTCGGTATAGAGGAATGTCCCGAACTGCCCCTGCGCTTGCAGGAATAGTCCCATGAGGGTCTGCAGCGACTGCGCGCCAAGGCCGGGATAGCTCGTCGAATCCGAAGCAAGCCCGTCGAAGCAAAGCTCGAACTCCCACAGAGGATATTGCCACAGCGCGTCGCGGACTTCGCGACCCGAGGCATGGTCGGCGACGAGCGTCGCGAATACGGGCTTCTTGTGGACCGACCAGCCTTGGCCGGCGAGATTCGGAAAGGCGGGCGGCGCGGTCACAGCCGCACCGTTTGCAGCTTCAGCATGCGCAATTCGAAGAGCATCGCCATGAACTCCTCGAGATCGACAACGTCCTCGGAAAATCGGCAGAGCCAGAGCAGACCGAAATCGGCCGCGACCGCCGCGCCGCGTGCGGGCGGCGATACGAATACGACCGCAGGCGCATAACCGCCCGAGACCGAGTAGCTCGTCGGCGGCGCTACGGCGCCGTTCACATAGACCGCGGCGACGCCGGACGTTCCTGCGGCCAGTTCGACATACGTTCCAAGAGAGCGAACGAGCGGAAATTTCACCGTCGCGCCGTCGCCCGCCCCAAGCGCTTGGCCCGCGACTTCCGCCAAGCCCGGCGGCGCGAGCCAGAACGGCTGAGTTCGTCCCTGCATCGCCGCGAAAAAGCCGGCGATCGTCTGCAGTTCGAGATGCGCCGCATCGCCGCGCAAAACCTCGTAGGTCAACTCGACGTCGTAAAGCGCTGCGGCGTAGCGCGGCCTTCGGCTCGAGCGGCCCGAAACGCGCGCCGCGACATCGGTCGCGAAGCGAGGCGCGATATGCGTCGACCAGGAGAGCGCTCCGAGCGTCGGAAAGCTCGCATAGACGCCGGGCGCCGGCGGCGGCGAAGGCGGAATCGGCGGCAAAGCCGGCCCGCGGCCGGAAAGCCAATTGCCGGTCCGCCAATTGGCGGCGTCCGCCCATTCGCTGGTCAGGAGCGGAAAGGTCGGAAACGGCCGCGCGTCCCACGCCCAGACGCAGGACAAGGCGAATTCGATCAGTTTGGCGCCGCCGGGCGAGGTCTCGTTGTGGCCGTCGCCGTTCCAATATTCATAGATCGCCTGCAGCGCCAGCATCATCAGCGTATCGTCGCGCTGCGGTTGATAGGCGCCGCCTTCCGCCTCCGCCCACAAGGACCAATAGGGCGTCGCGCTCTCGCTGGAGCCAGCGTCGAAGAACACGTTCGGCTGGTTGGTCGCTCGGTCGGCGGCGGGAAAGCCGTATTCGATGAAGGCGAGCGGCTTCGACTGCGCTCGCCACTCGGTTTGCGGCCCATGCGGTGCCCAGCCGAGGCCGTCGCCGGCATCGTAGATCGCCTGATGCGAGTTGGACCACCACCAGCGGAATTGCTTGTTGGCGAGCAATTGCTGGTTCGGATAGTACGGATTGCGAGCCTGAGCCAGCCGATCGCCTTCTGGCAGCGAGAGTTGCTGGTCCGAGCCGTTCGGGTCGAGACCACGGCCGAGATTGGCGCCGTCGTTGTAGTACCAGTTGAATTTCTCGCCGCCCTCGATATTGGCCTTGAGATAATCGAGATCATAGATGGTCGGCGGTCCGGAGAGCCCCAGGCCGCCCAATGTCGCGCTTGAAGGCGGCCAGGCGCCGGAGGGCGCCGGCGCGGACCAGGTGAGCGCGTCGAGGCCGCCGTCGCTGGTCCAATCCGAGAGCGGCAGGTAATTGTCGACGCCGACGACGTCGATCTCGTTTTGCGCGAAGAGCTGGTCGAGATGCGGCCATTGCCCGCCCTCGCCCGGATGCTGAAAGCCCATCCAGTCGGACCAGTCGGCCGAATAGGCGATGAGATTCTCGAGATTAGCCGTGTCCTTGCTCAGGCCTTGCCCGTCGAAAATCGCCCGCACGTCGGTCGCCAGCGCCTGCAAGCCAGCGACGAAGGGATAGTCCCAGATTGCGGCGCCCGAACCGTCGGTCGTCCCGACCTTGGTCCAGGCCGGTCCTCGGATCGTCTCGAGCCCGCGCAATTCCGAGCCGAGCAAGAACAGATTGACGCCGCCGGCCAAGGCGCAAAGCCAGGCGTAGTGAAGGATCATGCGCCGATAAGTGAAGTCCGTCGGCGAGCCGGAATAGGAGACGGTAAGGTTGGCCGCATTCGGCGTGAATTGATTGCGGGTCGCGTCGCCAAGGAAAGCTTGGACCGCGCTGGTCGCGGCGCTGCTCATATCCGGCGCATGAGCGATCCGCCCGCGCCAGGGCAGGCCGGCCGCGGTCATCAGGATGAACGGATAAAATACGACTTTGAAACCGCGGCTCTTGAGGTCCTGCATGCAGCGCACGACGCTCTGATCGGACGGCGTGCCGCCATAAACCGCCCCGCCGCCGCTCGTCGGGATCGGAATGAGGCCGGGCGAAGACTGCGTCAGGCCCGAGACGCGCCAAGAATCGGCGGTCCATGAGGAGCCGGACAACTGCTCGAAAGAGCCGCCGATGAAATTGGTCGATGGATAGATCCGGCAGGTCGCGGCATCGAGCGAATCGCCGAACCAGGCGCAGAGGACCGAGACGGTCCCGCATTCCGGATGCGCGGCCTGCAACTGATCGATCGCGTAGGAATAGTCCGTCTTGGCGCCGCCAGGCGCATGGAACGTGTTCACGCCCGCCATCGCGCCGCCCGCTTGCGCGGCTTGATGAGCGACGGTGTCGTACGTGAATTCGCCCGTGGCGGGCAGGAGATGCACGCCGCCGATGAAGCCCATGGCCTGGCCTTCTCGATCTTAAGCGCCGGCGAGCCGTCGCAACCCGAGCAGCGCCCCATGGCGCGCCGCCTCGTCCATGGCCTTGGCCATCGACGCGCTGTTCGCCTTGATCCATTGCGCGACCGAGCCGGAATCGATCGCCGAAACGTGGAAATTAGTGGTCGGATGAATATGAACCGCACGGCCCGAGGCCGCGCCGCCGTTCGCCGAATCGCTGAGCATGTCGCGGAAAGCCGAAGCCTGCGCCGCCGGCATGACCAATTCGTTGTGGTGGACCAGCGTCAGCATGTCGGACGGAACGCGCCACATGCCGATATCAGCCGAGGCGACCTCGCCGGCCATGCCGGCGACCATCGCATGCGCCGCCGCAGCCGGGCCCGCCGCGAGCGGCCCCAAGATCGGCGACAAGAAGCCGAAGACGCCGGCGAAGGCCTCCGCCGCCGAGGACAGGATCGAGCGGATGATCGTCGAGGCCTGCATGGCGAGCGAGGCCGACGCGCCCGCCTGCTCCGCGCCGGTTCGCGCCGCGACGCCGGCGGAGGTCGCCGCGGTCTTCGCCGCTTCGTTGGCGACATGTTGGACGACCGTCGTCTCGCCCCATTCGATGAACCTGATCAGCAGATCGCTGAGCATGTTCTTGAAAGCCGTGTGCCAGTTGGTCGTGCCGGCGAGCAGGCCGCGCAATTGCGAATTGAAGGCTTGCGTGACGGCGTTGGCGTAGCCCTCGTATTCGCGCTGCTGCGCCGTGAGCGATCGTTGAATGAGTTGCGCGACCTGATCTTGATGGCGGCGCTCAGCGTCGAGGATCTTGTCGTCGATCTGCTGCTTCTGCGTTAGCGTCTGCCCGCTCAGCGCCATCTCCTTCTGCAGCAGCGCGAGCTCGGCTTGATATTCTTCGTCCATAGCCTGGCGCGACAGCGCCGCTTTCTGCTCCTGAGTGATTTCATGGCGCTGCGTTTCGGCGGCGTAGAGCGAAAGCTTCTGCCTTAAACCGTCCTGGACGGCCTTGACCTCCTCGTTCACCGCGAGTTTGGCCGCGCGCACGGCGTCAGCGTAAGAAGCGTCGTCGCCGTCGCGAATCGCCTTGGCGGCCTGATCATGCGCGGCGGCGAGCGATTTTTCGAGCGACGCCGACGAAAGCAGCGCCGCATCGAAGGCGCGCAACTTATCCGGCGACATCGCCGCGACGATCGAGGCGCCGAGCGTCTGATATTGGCCGTTCATCCGGCCCGCCGCCTCGGTGAGGTCGGCGAGCGCGTCTTTCACCTCGGCGACGCCTTGGGTCAGGTCGTCGACCGAGGCGGAAAAGCGGACTTCGAGATTGGCGTCGGACATCTGGCACCCTCAGTTTTCGCGCGCATCACGATCGCCCATGCGGAAAAGCAGCTTGGATCGCAGCGATGGTCGTCTGCCGGCGACCCTCTGAACCCTCGGTTTCCGACGGCCGCCTGTACTTCGCCAGCGCCGCGAGCAGCCAATGCGCCGGCGGATTGTCGCGCCACTCGGCCTGTAGCGCGGCGAGGCGCGGCAAGGTGAGGCCGTCTTCGACCTCGTCCCAGGTCCAGCCGGTATTGGCGACGACGTGAGCGATCAGCCGGTCGAAATCGACTCCCCCAAAGGGCGTGGCGCCTCCGCCGCCGCTTGCTCCGGCGGGATCGGCTTGAGGCCCGCGGCCCGCGCGATCGCCGGAAAGGCGAGCATCAATTCGCCGACCGAGAAGGGCAGCTCGAAAAACGCCTCGCGGCTGAGCTCCTTGTCGACGACGGCGACGGCGACATAGGCCGCCTCGGCCAGCCGGTCGAGCTGCGCCTCGGTGAAGCGCGCGAGGCTCTGTAGCGAAGCCTCGGCGCCGCCGAGCTCGCCATAGAGCTGAAACAGGAGCGGCTGGATTTTCTTGATGGCGCGGAACGGCAGATGCGGCAGCGCCCAAGACCGGCCGCCGAGCGCGACCGTAAACGGCTCTTCGTTCACGCGGCGTCTCCGAAATTGAGCTGGCACACCTGGCCGGCGCTGTTGGCGAAGCATTGGAAGTCGAGCTCGGGCATGACGAAATCCTCGAGCTTGGTGCCGAAGGCGAGTTTCTCGGCGACGCAATTATAGAGCAGCACCGAGAATTGCTTGCCGGTGGTCGGATCGGCGGCAAAGAGATTGGCCGAGAAGGAGACGGTCGGGCCGATCAATTGCGAAGCGACGGCGACGTTCTCGCCGCTCGACGTATTCGTATAGGTATAGCTGACCAGCACGGCCGCGCCTGCGTCGCCGGCGGCGAACGTATAGACGCCGGCAGCAACCGAATATTGTCCCGTCGCCGGGCCGGAAGCCACCTGTTTCAGCGGCAGCCCGCTCGCCGCATAGACGACGCCCTGGTCGGAAACGAACGTCGTGTGATTGACGACCGTGTATGTATAGGGCGACGCGCCCGGCACCGCCGCCGCCTCGCCGAATTGCGTCAAAGTCCCGCCGGAAGTCGGCGTCACGCCGAAGAACAAGGCGCCGAGCGCCTGGCCGGAAATCCGCGCCATCTTGGCCTTGCCGGCCATCTTGCGCGTGCCCGAGCCGATCGCGACCGGAAAGT
>JAJPHH010000179.1 GCA_021325385.1 Alphaproteobacteria bacterium | reverse complement strand
GACATAGAGAAGCCGCTTTTCGACGCTTTGCGTGGCGGCGACGTGGTGATGGTGAAGGGGTCGAACGGCAGCCGGATGGGGCCGGTCGTCGCCGCGCTTAAGTCGAACTTTTCGGGCGACGCCAGCGCCGCATAGTTAGGAAACTATAATGCTCACCTGGCTCGCCGATTTCTCCCACCTGTTCAGCCCGTTCAACCTGTTTCGTTATCTCACCTTCCGCACCATCGGCGCGGCCGGCACCGGCCTGTTCTTCGTCTTTTTCTTCGGCCCCACCATCATCTCGGCTTTGCGCCTGAAACAGGGCAAGGGACAGCCGATCCGCGCCGACGGGCCGCAATCGCACCTTCTAACCAAGAAGGGCACGCCGACGATGGGCGGGCTGATGATCCTTTCCGGCCTGGTCGTCTCGGCGCTGCTTTGGGCCAATCTCGAAAGCCCTTATGTCTGGATCGTACTGTTCGTAACGATCGGCTTCGGCGCGATCGGCTTTTACGACGATTATCTCAAGGTGACGAAACAGTCTGATCGTGGCTTTTCCGGCCGCTCGCGCCTGGCTTGCGAATTCGCCATCGCGCTCGTCGCCTGCTGGGCCATGGTTCATGTCGGCGGCGTTGGCGCGACCTCGCTCGCCGTGCCGTTCATCAACGGCTTCGTCTTGGACCTCGGATGGGGATTCCTCATCTTCGGCGCCTTCGTCATCGTCGCGTTTGGCAACGCGGTCAATCTCACCGACGGGCTCGACGGCCTCGCCATCGTGCCGGTGATGATCGGCGCGGCGACGCTCGGTCTCATCGCTTATCTCGTCGGCAATCTCTTCTTCGCCCGCTATCTTGGCATCAATCACGTGCCGCATGCCGGCGATCTCGTCGTCGTTTGCGGCGCCTTGATCGGCGCCGGCGTCGGCTTCCTCTGGTTCAACGCGCCGCCAGCGCAGATATTCATGGGCGATACTGGCTCGCTGGCCTTGGGCGGTCTGCTCGGCGCGATTGCAGTTGCGATCAAGCACGAGATCGTGCTGGCGATCGTCGGCGGATTGTTCGTGGTCGAAGCCCTGTCGGTCATCGTGCAGGTGGCTTCGTTCAAGATGACCGGCAAGCGCGTCTTCCGGATGGCGCCGATACACCATCATTTCGAGCAGCTCGGCTGGTCCGAGCCGCAAATCGTCATGCGTTTTTGGATCGTCGCCTTCGTCCTGGCGATGGTCGGCCTCTCGACTTTGAAGCTGAGGTGACATGATCCCGGTCGCCAGCTTCGCGGGACGCAAAGTCGCGCTGTTCGGGCTCGGCGGCTCCGGCGCAGCGACCGCGCGCGCGCTGCTCGCAGGCGGGGCTGAGGTCGCGGCCTGGGACGACAGCGAGGCGGCGCGGGACAAGGCGAGACAAACCGAACTGCCGATCATCGATCTCGCCAAGACGGATTGGCGAGAATTCGCCGCGCTCGTTCTCGCGCCCGGCGTGCCGCTGACCCATCCAGAGCCGCATTGGACGGTCAAGAAAGCGCGCGACGCGGGAATAGAGATCGTCGGCGATATCGAACTCTTCTGCCGCGAACGCCGCGCGCTTGCGCCAGGCTCGCCTTTCGTCGCCATCACTGGGACCAACGGTAAGTCGACAACGACCGCGCTGGTCGCACACTTGCTGCGCGAAGCCGACCGCGACGTTCAGCTTGGCGGCAATATCGGCACGCCGATCCTCGAACTTGCGTCGCCCAGCGCAGAGCGCGTCCATGTCGTCGAATGCTCTTCGTTCCAGATCGACCTTGCGCCGTCGCTTGATCCGACGATCGGCGCGCTGATCAACCTGACGCCCGACCATCTCGATCGCCACGGAACCATGGAGAATTACGCGGCGATCAAGGAGAGGCTGGTGGCCCGATCCGACATCGCCCTGGTCGGCGTGGACGACGAATATTGCGGCGCCGCCGCCGCGCGACTCGCGGAGAAGAAATCAGCCGGGCGGCCGCGGCTCGTGACGATTTCCGCCCGCCCAAGCCGTTCAACCGATGTTTTTGTCGAAGACGGCGCAATCGTCATGCGGGACCGGCGGGGCGGGGACATCATGATCGAACTCGCGAGCGCGAAGGCTCTGCGCGGCGCGCACAATGCCCAAAACGCCGCCTTCGCCGCGGCCGCCGCCCGCGAACTCGGCCTGACCTTCCCGGCGATTGCGCACGGGCTCGAGACGTTTCCCGGCCTCGCCCACCGCATGGAGCAGGTCGGCCGGATCGGCAGGACGATCTTCGTCAACGATTCGAAGGCGACCAACGCCGACGCGGCCGAAAAAGCGCTGCTTTCCTTCTCCGACATTTTCTGGATCGTCGGCGGCAAGGCGAAAGAGGGCGGCGTCGAGCCGCTCAGACCGCTCTTCGCCAAAATCGCCAAGGCTTATCTGATCGGCGCTTCGAGCGACGCCTTCGCCGAGACGCTGAGGGGAAGCGTTCCTTTCGAGCGTTGCGGCACTTTGGAGGCCGCGACCGCGGCCGCAGCGCGCGACGCGGCCGCGAGCGCTGCGCCGGAGCCGGTGGTCCTGCTGTCGCCGGCCTGCGCGTCCTACGACCAGTTCGTCAATTTCGAAGCGCGCGGCGACAAGTTCCGCGCTTTGGTTCGAGAACTCGGCGTGACGCAAAAAGATATTAACGCTCATGTCTGAGACTCGGCCTGCGTCGCCGTACTAGGAGCAGGGCTCATGCCGTCGCGCGCTGAACGCGGGCTATTCGCCGATTGGTTTCGCACTGTCGAT
>JAJPHH010000135.1 GCA_021325385.1 Alphaproteobacteria bacterium | reverse complement strand
TTGATCGCCATCACCTCCGCCCATTTCTCCGGCGTGGTGTCGTCGATCGGCCCCATCGAGCCGGGGCTCTTTTCGAGCCAGCTATAGCCGACGCCGGCGCTGTTCACGAGGATGTCGACGCGTCCATAGGCCGAGAGCGCGACGTCGAACGCTTTTTTCGCTCCCGATTCCTTTGAAAGATCGGCGGCGACCGCGGCGCCCTCGCCGCCCGCCGCTTTCACCTGCGCCAGGGTCTCGTCGAGATTGCTTTGCGTGCGGCTGACCTCGACGACTTTCGCGCCCTCCCGCGCGAATAGCTTCATGCAGGCGCGTCCGACGCCCGTCCCCGCCCCGGTGATCAGCGCGACCTTGCCTTTGACGCGGTCCATCGTTTCCTCCCTTCGAGCGAGCCCGTCCACGCGACGATGGACAATCATTTCGCCCGACCTTATTGTAGGAAAGATTTGTAGGACAGAAAAGCGGAAATCCGGAGCAAACCGGAACGTAAGGTCAGGGAAGGAACGCCATGCGCGCCGCCGTCTTTCACGAATTGGGCAAGCCGCTGCAGATCGAGACTGTCGCCAAGCCGCAGGCCGGTCCCGGCGAGATCGTGCTGAAAGTCCATTATTGCGGCGTTTGCGGCTCGGATCTGCACGCCACCCATCCGGGCGTTTTCGTCGTGCCGGACGGCACGATTCTCGGCCACGAATTCGCCGGCGAAATCGTCGAATCCGGCGCCCCGGGCTGGAAGGTCGGCGATGCAGCGACCGCGCTGCCGAATAATGCCTGCGAGGAATGCCGCACGCTTGGCCTCGGCGAATGCAAGGAACATCTCGGCATCATGTGCCCGAGAAACACGCTGACCGGTTTTCATCCCTCCGCGCAGGGCGCCTATGCCGAATATGTGAAATTCAGCGCCAAGGAGGCGCTGCGCCTGCCGAGCGCGGTGAAGAGCCGCGAAGGCGCGGCGGTTGAGCCGCTCGCGGTCGGCCTACACGCCGTCAATCGCGGCAAGGTGACGGTCGGCGAGCGCGTGCTGATCCTGGGCGGCGGCCCGATCGGGCTCGCCGTCGCCGTCTTCGCCAAGCTCGCCGGCGCGCGCGACGTCGTGTTGAGCGAATTTGCGCCGGCGCGGCGCGAGGCGGCCGGCGCGATGGGCGCGACGGCCGCGATCGATCCGTCGAAGGAGGAAGTCGGCGAAGCCTTCGCCCGCAAGGCCGGCGGGCCGCCCGACGTGATTTTCGAATGCGTCGGCGCGCCCGGCATGATCCAGAAGGCGATCGATCTGTCGCGCCCTTATGGGCGCATCGTCGTGGTCGGCGTCTGCATGGTCGAAGACACGACGACGCCGATTTCGGCAATCTTCAAGGAAACCAACATCCAGTACGTGCTGGGCTACGGTCGCCCGGACTGGCGCCTGGTCCTCGATTTGCTCGATTCGGGCCGCGTCGATCCGCGTCCGATGATCACCGACACGGTGGCGCTGGAGGAACTGCCCGCCGCCTTCGAGGCGCTGCGCAAGCCGACGACGCAAATCAAGGTCATGGTTCGCCCGAACGAACCCGGCGGCTCTTTGTAGGGCAAGATTGTTCCTTGATAAGCTCGGGATCGCCCGCTAAGCAAGCCGCGCCGGCCGGCAAGGCCAGAGCTTCGAAGCGGGACAAGGAAACGAACGTGATGGACAGGGACGTCGCCGCGCCGGCGATCAAGGCGCGCGCCAGCGGCCGCAGCGCCGCCGAGGCGTCGGACCGCGCCAAGATGACGTCGCCCGACCGCGTCGTCGACGCGATCATCCGCTCCATTCGCGCCGGCACGTACGTGCCGGGCCAGCGGCTGATCGAAGCCGATCTGACCCGCGATTACCGCGTCAGCCGCGGCCCGGTGCGCGAGGCGCTGAAGCGGCTCGCCGCCGAAGGCGTCCTCACCTTGACGCGCCATCGCGGCGCCTATGTGCGCGCGCTGTCGCGGATCGAGGTGCGCGACAGCTTGATGGTTCTCGAAGTCCTGGTCGGGCTGATGGCCAATCTCGCCGCAAGGCGCATCGCCGAGGACGATAACGCCGCGCGCATGCGCGAAGCCTATGAGCGCCTGCTGGCGTTCAAGCATGACGGCGGGCCGGCGGCCTTTCTCGACGAGCGGCGCGCCTTCTACGACACAATCCTGCAAATCGGCGGCAATCGCGAGCTGAAGCGCATGCTGCCTTTGATGCAGATCCATCTGCTGCGCATGCAGTTCCAGGCTTACATCACGCCGCGCGACCGCGAAAAGCAGTTCAAGGAATATCAGACGATCACCGAGACGATCCTTGCCGGCGACGGCATCCGCGCCCAGAAGGTCGCAGCTTTGCATGTCCGCCGCACCCGGCTCAGCCTGATGCGCCTGCCCGACGAGGCCTTTCCCGCCATACGCAGCGCGGACTGACCGATGGCCATCCTGATCGCCGGCGGCACGAAGGGAATCGGGCTGGCGATCGCCAAGGCTTTCGCGCCGCAGTCCGGCGACGTGTTTCTCGGCTATCACAGCGACGAGGCGGCGGCGCAAGAAGCGGCCGACTCGGTCGCGGCGGCCGGCGGGCGCCCCCATCTCGTCAAGGCCGACATCGCCGCGCCGGAAGGCTGCGCCGCGATGGTTGACGCCGTGCGCAGCAATGTCGGCCGGCTCGATCAGCTCGTCCATTGCGCGGTCGACGCCTATGCTTCGACGACGCTCGGCGCCGACCCGGCGCGCTTTGCCGGGGCCATCGCCGCCAATGGCCTCAGTCTCCTCTATCTCGTGCAAGCCGCGTTGCCGCTGATGCCGCGCGGCGCGAGCATTTTCTATCTGACCAGCCGCGGCGGCCGCATCGTCGTACCGAATTACGCCGCTGTCGGCGTCGCCAAGGCGCTTGCCGAGAGCCTGATGCGCTATCTCGCCGTCGAGCTCGCGCCGAAAGGCGTCCGCATCAACGCCGTCGCGCCGGCCATCGTCGAGACCGACGCGGTGCGCGCCTTGTTCGGCGGCGAGGCCGCCAATCTGGTCCGCGCCGCCGCCGAGCACAATCCGTCCGGGCGCGGCGTGACCGACGCCGACTACACCAATCTGATGCGCTGGCTCGCGTCGCCCGAGGCGGAGTTCATCCAGGGCCAGGTCATCTTCGTCAATGGCGGCGCCAATCTCAGCGCTTGACCGTCAAAGCCGCTCGATGAGAGTGGCGTTGGCCATACCGCCTGACTCGCACATCGTCTGCACCCCGTAGCGGCCGCCGGTCTCTTCGAGGCGCGTGAGGAGGTTGGCGAGCAGGCGCCCGCCGGAAGCGCCGACCGGATGGCCGAGCGCGATCGCCCCGCCATAGGCGTTGACCCGCTCAGGATCGGCGCCGGTCTCCTTCAGCCAAGCGAGGACGACCGAGGCGAAGGCTTCATTCACCTCGAACGCGTCGATCCGGTCGACGTCCAGGCCGGCCCGCCGCAGCAGCTTCTGCGTCGCTGGAACGATCGCCGTCAGCATCAGAATCGGATCGTCGCCGGTTAAGGCGAAATGGGTGATCGCGGCGCGCGGCTTAAGGCCGAGCTTCCGCGCCATGCCTTCCTCCGCGATCAGCGCGGCCGCGGCGCCGTCAGTGACCTGGCTCGAATTGCCGGCGGTGACGCTCCAGCGGATTTGCGGAAAGCGCGCCGCCATCTCGGCGTCCTCGAAAGCCGGCTTCAACCCGGTGAGCTTTTCGAGCGACGTATCGCGGCGCGGGCCTTCGTCGGTTTCGACGATGCGAGCCGCGCCATCGCCGCCACGCGTTTCGATCGGAACGATGGCGCGCCAGGTCAGGCCAGCCTCCTCGGCGGCGATCGCGCGTCGATGCGATTCCAGCGCGAAGCGATCCATCGTTTCGCGACCGATGCTCCAGCGGGCGGCGATCAACTCCGCCGACACGCCCTGGCGCACCAGGCCTTGCGGATAGCGGCTATGGAAGGCCGGCCCTTCATTATCCTTGCCCATGCGGTTGAGGCGCATCGGCACGACGCTCATCATCTCGACGCCGCCGGCGATCACGACATCATAGGCGCCGGCGACGACGCCTTGCGCGGCGAAATCGAAGGCTTGCTGCGCCGAGCCGCATTTGCGGTCGAGCGTCACCGCCGGAACGCTTTCCGGGAAGCCGGCGGCGAGCGCCGCCTGACGCCCGATATTGCCGGCCTGTTCGGCGACTTGGATGACGCAGCCGGTGATCACGTCCTCGATCAGCGCCGGATCGATTCCGGCGCGGCGGATCAGCGCTTTCAGCACGCTCGCATAGAGATCGACCGGGTGCAGCGCCGATAAGGCGCCGCCGGGGCGGCCGCGCCCGAAGGGCGAGCGCACGACGTCGATGATCACGGCGCGGCGCATGTCGTCTCCTCCTAAGCCTTCATCAATTCGCGTCGCGCCTATCTGCTCAGCTGGCTTGCCGTTGCAAATCGAGCGAAAGCTTGGCCGTGCGGATCTGGACGACCGGCGACTTCGCCACGCGCATCAGCCTTTGCACCTGGTCGAGCTCGGGCGAAGAAAGCAGCGGATAGTCGCGCCGCACCGGCCCCGCCGCGCGCATTTTCTCAAGGTCTGATTCCGGCACAAGCGCGCGCAGGATCAACTCGTCGTCGTCATCGACCCCGTAGCGCTTGCGCAGCTCCTCGATCGTCGGCTGTTCCGGCGGATTGCCCGCCACTTGCTTGGCGCGCGGCGCGGCCATGATCATGTCGAGCACGTTCGGATCGATCGGCGCGACGGTTTGACCATAGAAGCCCGCGGCGTATTGGATCACCTCGTCGGGTATGATGCTGTAGCGCTTTCCCGTCACCACATTGAGGACGGCCTGGATGCCGACGAGCTGGCTGAACGGCGTCGCCATGCCGGGATAGCCGAGATCGCGGCGCACTTCGGCGGT
>JAJPHH010000030.1 GCA_021325385.1 Alphaproteobacteria bacterium | reverse complement strand
TCGCCGGAATCGCCGCGCATCCGGATCGCCTCTTGGTAATAGCGATGGAACTGGCGCTCCGAAATGTTGCCGTAATAGCCCTTGACCTTCTGCTTGGCCTTGAGCTGGGTGCCGAAATCCGACGCCTTGCCCTTGCGGCGCTGGCCGTGCTGGCCGGGCCCATATTCGCGCTTGTTGACCGGGCTCTTCGGCCGCCCCCAGATGTTTTCGCCCATCCGGCGGTCGATCTTGTATTTGGCTTCTGCGCGCTTCGTCATCGCGATTCCTCTTGAAAAGAACGGTTGAGGAACGCGCCCTCCTGCGCCGTCAGGTTTCCCTTGGGCTGACAGGCCGCCGGCCAGCGAGGCGCGGCGACCGCGGGTGCGTTAAACAATCGAGCGCGCCCAGGAGGCGCGCTCACGGGCGGTCTCCTAGACTGGCGGGGGGGGCGGTGTCAATGGCGCGATCCTTCGCGCCGCAAAACGGCGTCAGCCGGCTTCAGCCAGCAGCGACAACTGCTTTGCCGACTCGCCGATCCGGTCCGTCAGACGCGTCGGATAGTCGCCGGTGAAGCAATGGTCGGTGAATTGCGGGTTGGCGTCGTCCCGCTTCTCGTAGCCCATCGCCCGGTAGATGCCGTCGATCGACAGGAAGGCCAGGCTGTCGACCCCGATGAAGCTTCGCATCTCCTCGAGGCTCATCCGCGCCGCCAGCAGCTTGTCGCGCTCGGGCGTGTCGATGCCGTAATAATCAGGGTAGGCGATCGGCGGCGAGGAGATGCGCATATGCACTTCCGCCGCGCCGGCTTCGCGCATCATCTGCACGATTTTCACCGACGTCGTGCCGCGAACGATCGAATCGTCGATCAGCACAATCCTCTTTCCCGCGACCGCGGCGCGGTTGGCGTTGTGCTTCAAGCGCACGCCGAGCTCGCGGATCGCTTGCGTCGGCTGAATGAAGGTGCGGCCGACATAATGGTTGCGGATGATGCCGAGCTCGAACGGCAGGCCGCAGGTCTGGGCGTAGCCGAGCGCGGCCGGCACGCCCGAATCGGGCACCGGCACGACGACGTCCGCCGCGGCCGGCGCTTCGCGCGCGAGCTCCGCGCCCGTCGCCTTGCGCGCGGCGTAGACCGGCCGGCCATGCACGATCGAATCGGGCCGGGCGAAGTAGATATATTCGAAAATGCAGGGCCGCATCGCCTTCGGCGGGAACGGCCGCAAGCTCTGGACGCCCTCGCGCGAAATCACCACGATCTCGCCGTTCTCGACATCGCGAACGAATTTCGCCCCGATAATGTCGAGCGCGCAGGTCTCGGAGCAAAGAATCGGGCAGTTGTCGAGCTCGCCCAGTACGAGCGGCCGGATGCCGAGCGGGTCGCGCGCGCCGATCAGCTTCTTGTTGGTCAGCGCGACCAGCGCGTAGGCGCCCTCGATCTGGCGCAAAGCTTCGATGAACCGCTCCATGATCAGCGGTCGGCGGGAGCGGGCGACGAGATGCAGGATCGCTTCTGTATCGGAAGTCGACTGACAGATCGCGCCTTGCCGGATCAATTCGCGGCGCAGCGTCAGCCCGTTGGTGAGGTTGCCGTTATGCGCCACCGCCAGGCCGCCGCCGTCGAGTTCGGCGAAGAGCGGCTGGACGTTGCGCAGGATCGTCTCGCCGGTCGTCGAATAGCGGACATGACCGACCGCGGCCGAACCGGGCAGGCGTTCGATCGTCGCCGCGTTGGAGAAATGATCGCCGACCAGGCCGAGCCTTCGCTCGGACTGAAAGCGCGATCCGTCGAACGTGACGATGCCGGCCGCCTCCTGGCCGCGATGCTGCAGCGCGTGCAAGCCGAGCGCCGTGATCGCCGCCGCGTGGGGATGGCCGAAAATGCCGAAGACGCCGCATTCCTCGCGCAGCCGGTCGCCGTCGAGGTCCAGATCCAGGGGCTCTTCGGGGGGAATCATCGTCTCCTTAAAATGCGCCCGCCCTGGCCCGGCGCAAGATGACGGCCGATCAATTCTGCTTTGTGGACGCGGCCGTCCCAGGCTTGCCGATCAGCGCGTCGAGCTTCTGTTTGTCCGAAGACGTCGGCGTCGCGTCGCCCTTTTTCTGCGGCGGGGGCGCGGCCGGCGAAGTCGCGGGCGGCGTGGTCTGTTCGTCCGCCGGCGGCGCCTCGTCGGGCGAAACGCCGGCCTTGCCGGCCTTCAGCCAATTCTCGATCGTGTGCTCGGCGTCCTCCGGCAGCATGGCGATGACGCGGTCGGCTGTCGCGGTGAGAATCGGCCGGGTCTTGGCGTCCTTGACCCATTGCGGCTGCTGCTTGTCGGCGACCAGCCAGTTGAAGATCGCGAAGGCGACCACGGCGAGCAGAAAGCCGCGCGCGACGCCGAACAGGAAGCCTAGAGAGCGATCCAGCGCGCCGATCTTGCTGTCGAGAATGGCGTCCGAAATCCGAACCGTGAAGGTCGAGACGACGACCAGCGTGACGAAGAACACCGCGGCTGCGCAGACCGCCTGCGCGATCACCTCTTTATGGATATAGGGCGTCGCGTAAGGCATCAGGTAGGGATAGAAGAAATACGCCGCCGCGGCGGCCGCGACCCACGAGCCGATCGCCAGCACTTCGCGAGTGAAGCCGCGCACCATCGACAGGAACGCGGAAATCAGAACGATGACGATGACCCCTAGGTCGAGGTAAGACGGCATAGCGATCGGCCTCGCGCGGATATCGAATCACGTCGGGGCCGCGCCGGCGCCCCCTCATTGTCGCGCCTTATAGCGAAGGCCGCTCGTCTCGTCATCCTCTTGCGGCCTTGGCGGGTTGAACGCCGCTCGCGGCAATCTCCGCGACCAGGCTGGCGACCGACGAAATTTCGGCGCGCGCAATCTTTACGGTCTCGTCCCGTTCTTTGGGCGGCGGCGGCGTCACCGCCCGCTTGAAACCGAGCTTGGCCGCCTCTTTCAGGCGGAGCCCGGCATGCGGCACGGGCCTCACCGCGCCGGAAAGCCCGATCTCGCCGAAATAGACTGCATGCGCCGGCAGGCTTGCGCCGACCAGCGAGGAGACCAAAGCCGCCGCCGCGGCGAGATCGGCGGCCGGCTCCACGATTTTGAGCCCGCCGGCGACGTTGAGATAGACGTCGTACTGGCCGAGCTTGAGCCCGCCATGCGCTTCGAGCACGGCGAGGATCATGGCGAGCCGGCTCGCGTCCCAGCCGACCACGGCTCTGCGCGGCGTGCCGAGCGTGGTCGGCGCGACCAAGGCCTGAAACTCGACCAGGACCGGCCGCGCGCCCTCGATGCCGGCGAAGACGGCCGCGCCCGGGCTGGACGCGTCGCGGCCGGCGAGGAACAAAGCCGAGGGATTGGCGACCTCGCTCAAGCCGCCGCCGGTCATTTCGAAGACGCCGATCTCGTCGGTCGGCCCGAATCGGTTCTTCGTCGCGCGCAAGATGCGGAAGGCGTGCGAGCCTTCGCCCTCGAAGGACATGACCGCATCGACCATGTGCTCGACGACGCGCGGGCCGGCGATCTGGCCGTCCTTGGTGACATGGCCGACCAGGATCACGGCCGCGCCGCTCTTCTTGGCGAAATGAATGAGGCTCTGCGCCGAGGCGCGCACCTGCGTCACCGTGCCCGGCGTCGATTCGACCGTATGGCTCCACATCGTCTGGATCGAATCGATGATGACCAGGCTCGGCGGCTCGCCGAGGCCGAGCGTCGCGATAATGTCCTCGACGCCGGTCTCGGCCGCGAGTTCGACCTTGGCTTCGGCGAGGCCGAGCCGGCCGGCGCGCAAACGCACCTGGGTCGTCGATTCCTCGCCGGAAATATAGACGACGCGGCCGTTGCGCCGCGCCAGCGCGGCGCAGGCCTGGATCAGCAGGGTCGATTTGCCGATGCCCGGCTCGCCGCCGATCAGCGTCACCGAGCCGGGCACGAGGCCGCCGCCGGCGACGCGATCAAGCTCATGGAGGCCGGTGACGATGCGCGCCTCCTCGGCCGGCGCGCCGGCGAGCCCTTCGAGGGCGAAGGCGCGGCGCTTGTCGAGCCGCCGCATCGCCGCGGCGCCGATCCCGGACGGCTCCGCCTCCTCGACGATCGTATTCCACTCGCCGCAGGATTCGCATTTGCCCTGCCAGCGCCGCGTCACCGCGCCGCAATTCTGGCAGACGAAGATCGATTTGCCCTTGGCCATGGATCAGGGAAGCCGGATTCGCGGGGGAATGTCGAGACGGAATCCCTTCTTCCCGGGCGGCGCGTCAGGCGCGAAGGACCTGAATCTCGGAGTATGTGCGCGGCAACGAGAGGCCGTTCCCCGGGCGCCGTCAGCTCCTTGGGCGACGCCGCCCGTTTCTGGGTCCGGCACCAGATTTCATTGGAAATCAGCCGCCTCGTAAAGCGGCCGGATTTCGATCTCGCTCGGCCCAGGCATGGGATTGGGGCAGCGCTTCACCCAGGCGACCGCCTCAGCCATGTCTTTGACTTCCCACAGCCAGTAGCCGGCGACCAACTCGCGGGTCTGGGCGAAAGGCCCGTCGATGACTGTGCGGCTGGCGCCGTCGAAGGCGACGCGCTTGCCCTGCGAGGAGGGCTTGAGCCCGTCGGCGGCGCGCAGGATTCCGGCATTGATCAGCTCCTGATTATACTTGCCCATCGCTTCGAGCATCGCGGCCATCTCCGCCTTGGGGAGAAGTCCCTTTTCGCTATCCTCGGTCGCCTTCACCAGCACCATCACACGCATCGTCTTCTCCCTCGGTTCAGCCGGCCTCACGGCCTCGACATCGGAACGACGAACCTGATTTTCCGAGGCCGACATGATCCGGAGAATTTTATCCGCAAGGCGCGAACGGCCGCTTCTGTAGCGACGCCCCCTCGCCCCGAGCCGCCGAAGCCGCCGTCTCCCCTCGATCAAAGCGGAGCGTTACGCCTGCTCTTGCGCATCGACAGGCTCTCGAGCGCCGGCGCTCTCGCTTTCATTCCGGCGCGCCGACATACTCTCGCCTGTACCTCGGTCCGAGACTCGTCAGGATGTGGTACCCTATCGTCCCCGACCGCGCGCCGAGCTCGTCGACGCCGATCTCCTCGCCAAGGATCGCCGCATAGTCGCACGGGCGCAGCGCGGCCTCCGGGACGTCCGTCACGTCCGCCACGCAAAGGTCCATCGACACGCGGCCGACCAGCGGACAGCGCCTCCCGGCGATGATCACGTCGGCGCCGGGCCGCGCGCCCGTCGCGCCCGCGCCGCGCGGCAGGCCGTCGGCGTAACCGGCGAGCAACGTCGCCAGCCGCGTTCGCCGCTTCGCTATCCACTGGGCGTTGTAGCCGACGCTATCGCCGGGCTCGATCCAGCGAACCTGCTGGATGCGGACGTCCAGCCTGACGACGCTGCGCATCGGATTGGGCGCGCCGGGCGTCGGATTGCCGCCATAAAGCGCGTAGCCGGCGCGGACGAGGTCGTAAGCAGGCCGCTGCTCGAGGAAGATCGCGGAGGAATTGGCGAGGCCGGCCGGCACGCCGGGAAACAGCGCCCGCTCCGCTTCGAAGCGGGCGATCTGCGCGTCGTTGAGCGGATTGTTCGGCTCTTCGGAGGAAACGAAATGGCTCATGATAAGCGCGACATTGAGCTTGGCGCGATCATGGCGCGCCAGCGCCGCCTCGAGCTCGGCGAGCGAAGCGAAGCCGAGCCGGCTCATGCCGGTGTCGAGATGGATCGCGCAAGGCGGCCCGTCTGCCGCGCGCGGCGCCCAGCGCGCCAGCTCGTCCGATGAGCCGATCACCGGCGAAAGGCCGTGCGCGACGTACTCCGCCGGATCGGCGCCCGCCTGCAGTCCGTTGAGCACGAAGACGCGCGGCCCCGCGCCGAGCGCGGCGCGAACCTGTAAGCCCTCGGCGATCTGCGCGACGAAAAACGTTCTGCAGCCGGCGGCGAAAAGCGCCCGCGAGGCCGGCTCGATCCCCGTCCCATAGCCATTGGCCTTGACCACGCCGGCGCATTCGGCGGGGGCGACTTTCGCGGCGAGGAAGCGCCAATTGTCGGCGAGCGCCGCGAGATCGACGGTGAGCAAGCCTGCGGCGCTGCTTCGGGAAGGTCCGGCGTCGAAGGGAGAGGTCATGACGCGATCAGAAAAAGAGCAAAGCGGCCGCAAATGCAAGCTCGGAATAGCGACCGTTAGCCGCGACGCTCGGGCCTCCTCTCCCCGTGGAGCGAAGCGGAACGGGGAGAGGTACGGAGAGGGGCTGGTCGTTTATGCTCGATCGTTGGAGCAAGCCGACAAGCCCCTCACCGTACCTCTCCCCGCTTCGCGGGGAGAGGGGACTTCGACGCCCCCGCGTCATTCTCAATCGCCGAGCCTAGCGCAACCGCCTCAATACCTCTCCGGCATCTGCTCGTCGCGGGCGAGATTGCCGAAGCGGGTCAGCTCCGCCTCGAATTGCAATTCGACCGTGCCGGTCGGGCCGTGGCGCTGCTTGCCGATGATCACTTCGGCGCGGCCATGCGTCCGCTCCATCTCGTTTTGCCAGGCGGTGTATTCTTCGGTGCCCGGCCGCGGCTCGCGGTTCTTGAGATAATATTCCTCGCGGAAGACGAAGAGGACAACGTCGGCGTCCTGCTCGATCGAGCCGGATTCGCGCAGGTCCGACAATTGCGGACGCTTGTCGTCGCGCTGCTCGACTTGGCGCGAGAGCTGCGACAGAGCGAGGATCGGCACGTTCAGCTCCTTGGCCAGCGCCTTCAGCCCGGTCGTGATCTCGGTCAGCTCCTGCACGCGATTGTCGCTGCGCGTCTTCGAGCCGGAAAGGAGCTGCAGATAGTCGACGACGATCAGATCGAGGCCGCGCTGGCGCTTCAAGCGCCGCGCCCGCGCCGAAAGCTGCGCGATCGAAATGCCGCCGGTCTGGTCGATATAGAAAGGGATCGACTGCATGTCGCGCATCGCCATCGAGATGCGATGGAAATCCTGCTCGGTAATGTCGCCGCGCCGGATCTTGTTCGACGGCACGCCCGATTGCTCGGCGATGATGCGGGTCGCCAATTGCTCGGCCGACATTTCCAGAGAGAAGAAGCCGACGATGCCGCCATTCACGGTTTGCGTCGTTCCGTCGGCTTTGGTCTCGCCTCGATAGGCCTGGGCGACCGAGAAGGCGATGTTGGTTGCAAGCGCCGTCTTGCCCATGCCAGGTCGGCCGGCGAGGATGATCAGGTCGGACGCCTGTAAGCCGCCCATCTTGTGATCGAGGTCGACAAGGCCGGTGGCGATGCCGCTCAGATGGCCGTCGCGCTCATAGGCCTTGGCGGCCATGTCGATCGCGATTTTCAGCGCGTCCGAGAATCGGGCGAAGCCGCCGTCATAGCGGCCGCCCTCGGCGATCGCGTACAGCCGCCGCTCGGCCTCCTCGATCTGCTCGCGTGGGCTCATATCGACCGGCGCGTCATAGGCGACGTTGACGACGTCCTCGCCGATCCGAATCAGGTCGCGGCGTACGGCGAGATCGTGAATGGTGCGGCCGTAATCGTGAGCGTTGATGATCGTCGTCGCTTCGGCGACCAGCCGCGCCAGATATTGCTGAACCGTGACGCCGCCGAGATCGTGCTCGCCGAGGAAGCTCTTGATGGTGATCGGCGAAGCAAGCTTGCCGGCGCGGATCAACTGGCCGGCGATCTCGTAGATGCGCCGGTGCAGCTCATGCGAGAAATGCTCGGACTTGAGGAAATCCGAGACGCGGTCGAACGCGTCGTTGTTGATCAGGATCGCGCCGAGCAGCGCCTGCTCGGCTTCGACATTTTGCGGCGCGATACGGGCGAGAGGCTCCGTGCGCGGTTCGAGCCGGCTTGGAAATTGTTCGACGGTCGCCATGATTCTTCGTTGTTGATTTGGATACGCGAACGCCGACTCAGAACGACGAGGGGCTCTCTCTCTAACGTTAAGCCCGCTTCGGCGCGAGCGACACATCTCTGCCTCAAGCGCTCCTCCTTGCGAAGAGGCTTGTGGGGGCGCGCGACAACGGGACGACAATTGTCCCCATTATGCCCAAGCCATGGCTTTTTTGCGGTGCGGCGGCGCGATTGCCGCTTGACTCCGGCGGCGCTCAGAATTTCTCCACCCACGGCCGCAACTCGACCTCCCAGGTCCAGGCGCTGCGCGGCTGCTTGAGCACATGAAGATAGGTCGCGGCGATCGCGTCGGGATCGAGCATCGAGTCCGGCCTGTCCGGCGGCTCGTTGCGGCCGGGATTGCGGATGGCGCCGTCGATGACGAAATGCGCGACATGAATTCCCTGCGGCGCGAGTTCGCGCGCGATGCTCTGGGCGAGGCCGCGCAGGGCAAACTTGCCCATCGCGAAAGGCGCCGATTGGGGGTAGCCTTTGACGCTCGCCGACGCGCCGGTGAAGAGGATCGCGCCCTTGCCCTTGGCGAGCATGCGCCGCGCCGCTTGCTGGGCGACGAGAAAGCCGCCAAAGGCGCCGATTGCCAGAGCCTCCTCGACTTGGCTCGGCGCCAAGTCGATCAGCGGCCCGCGGGCTCGCGCGCTGGCGTTGTAGACGACGACGTCCGGCGCGCCGATCTTTTTCTCCACCGCCTCGAACAGACGGGCGACGTCGCTGGCCTCCGCCGCATCGCAGGCGAAGGCTTCGGCGCCGAGACCGGAGGATAGATCGGCGAGCTTGTCGGCATGGCGCGCCGCCAGCGCGACGCGCATTCCCTCGCCGGCGAACAGCCGCGCCAGCGACGCGCTGAGGCCGGAGCCGGCGCCGACGATCAATGCGACGTGATACTCGGTTGCGGCCATAACTCTCTCCTCGGCCAATCTGCTGCTTGGCGCGGCCATCCCATTCTCCTGCGCAATGGCGTGACGCCGCTACGTTAGGTCGAAAATCGATCCGCCCGAGTTGGATTTAGCCGCAAATTGCGGCCAAGCCGCAGCATGCGGCGGGCGAGCGTCTCGTATCGAGCCGCGCCGTTTCCGCCAGCCGCTTAGCCGATGCGGGCTTCTCGAAGCGCGGCTCCTTCCGAACTGGCGAGTTTACAGGACGTACCACGGAGCCAGGCGTCGCAAGGCCAGCCCAGGCGAGCGCGCCGAGCGGCGCTGCGCCGGTCTAGCGGCGCCCTGCCAGGCTGGCGGCGCGCTCTATAGCCGCTGCCTCACGCCAAATTGTTGCAGCAAGTTCGAAACGCGTCGCGCGCCGTCGACGTCGATTAGGGTCGGCGCGGAGCGAGATCGACCCCGCCCGGCGCGGCCAGAGCCGACGCGCCGCGCGGCGTGGGAAGATCGGCCTTGCCCTTGCGTAATCGCTCGTGCAGGGAAGGCGGACGCGGGATCTGGCGGCTTAGGACATGAGGCGGGCGAGGGACTATGCTTGGACGGCGGTCGGATTCTGCGCCGTCGCCTTTTCGCTGTGGCTCCTGGTCGACGAGCTGCGCGGCCTGTCGCCGGAGGCGGTCCTCGACGGCTTCTCGGCCATTCCGCTCCATCGCTGGCTGCTCGCCTTCGCTTCGACCTTCGTCGCCTACGCCGCCCTCGCCTGGTATGACCGGATCGGCCTCGCCCATCTCGGCCATAAATTGCCCTGGGGCTTTATCTCGATCGTCTCCTTCACCACCTACGCGCTATCGCACAATATCGGCGCGTCGATCTTTTCCGGCGCGGTGGTGCGCTACCGCGCCTATTCGACCAAGGGCCTGGGCGCGGCCGAAGTCGGCATGCTGGTCGCCTTCTGCTCCTTCACCTTCATTCTCGGCGAATTGCTGCTTGGCGGCCTGATCCTGGCCCTGGCGCCGGAGGTCGTCGACCGCTGGGCCGAGTTCCCGCATTGGGCCAACCGCCTCGCCGGCGCCGTCATGCTGGCGATCGTCGCGCTTTATGCGATCGGCTCGCTGCGCCATTTCCCGCCGATGAAAATGGGCGGCTTCGAACTCGTCTATCCGCGGCCGAAAATTCTCGTCCGCCAACTCCTCGCTGCGCCGATCGAAATCATCGGCGCGGCCGGAATCATCTATTTCACCTTGCCCGCCGCCATCAACCCGGGCTTTGTCGCCGTGCTCGGCATTTTCCTCGGCAGTTTCGCCGTCGCGCTCGCCAGCTACGCGCCGGGCGGCCTCGGCGTGCTCGAATTCTGCTTCGTCAAGGGCATGCCGGATACGCCGACGGCCGACGTGCTCGCCGCGCTGATCGCCTTTCGCCTGCTCTACTTGCTGATCCCGCTCGCTTTCGCCATCGTCGCCGTGGTCCAGTTCGAACGCGGGCGGCTCGGCGAGTTGTGGCGCCTGCGCGTATAGAGGAGCGACGGATGGAGACGTTCACGCCGCGCGCCAGCGACGCTCTGATCGTCGTCGACATGCAATACGATTTCATGCCGGGCGGCGCGCTCGCCGTCGGCGAAGGCGACGCGATCGTTCCGCTCGTCAATCGCCTCGCAGCGAAATTCGCCCATGTCGTGCTGACCCAGGATTGGCATCCGCCCGGCCACGCCTCGTTCGCCTCTTCGCATCAAGGCGCAAAGCCGTTCGACACGATCCGGCTTTCCTATGGCGAGCAGGTCCTGTGGCCGGACCATTGCGTCCAGAAGAGCCGCGGCGCGGAGCTTCACCACGGCCTCGATATCGGCCACGCGATTCTCGTCCTGCGGAAGGGCGTCAACAAGGAGGTCGATTCCTATTCCGCCTTCGTCGAAGCCGACGGCCGGTCGAAGACGGGCCTTGCCGGTTATTTGCGCGAGCGCGGGATCGACCGGGTTTTTCTCTGCGGCCTCGCCACCGATTATTGCGTCGCCTTTTCGGCGCTCGATGCGCGGGCGGCCGGTTTTGCGGCGCTCGTCGTCGACGACGCCTGCCGCGCCATCGACATGGCCGGATCGCTCGCCGCGGCCTGGGCCAAGATGGAGGCGGCCGGAGTCACAAGGGTCGGCTCGGACCAGATCGGCGGCTGAAGCCTTTCCTCCCGGCAAAGCGAGGGCGGATGGCGGCCCTAAACTTCAGGTTAACCAGATTGGCCCATCGAAAGCGTGATTTGACCGCCCGCCCGCGATTTTGGTTTACAGTTCGCGTTGGATGATCACGCTTTATCACCACCCCTTTTGCCCCCATTCGCGTTTCGTCCGGCTGGTCCTGGCCGAGTTCGGCATTCAGCCCGAGCTAATCGAGGAAAAGACGTGGGAGCGGCGGCGGGAATTCCTTCTGCTTAGTCCGGAAGGCGCGACGCCCTTGATGGTCGAGCCGGAAGGGTTCGCCGTCTGCGGCGCCAACGTGATCGCGGAATATCTCGACGAACTGTTCGGCGAGGAACTGGGCGAGGCGCGGCTGATGCCGCTCGACCCGCCGTCGCGGGCCGAAACGCGCCGGCTGATGGCCTGGTTCAACCAGAAATTTTTCGACGAGGTGTCGAGCTGGCTGGTGAACGAGAAAATCTATAAACGGTTCCGCTCGCCCGCCAAAGGCGGCGGCGGACCGGATATGGACGCAATCCGCGCGGCCCGGGCCAATGTGCGCTATCATTTGCGCTATATCGGCCATTTGATCCGGGGACGGAATTGGCTGGCGGGCGAGCGCCTGAGCTTCGCCGATTTCGCTGCGGCGGCGCATCTCTCCTGCGTCGATTTTCTGGGCGACGCGCCATGGACGGAAGACGAGACGGCGAAGAGTTGGTACGCGCGGATCAAGTCGCGGCCGGCCTTTCGCGCGCTGCTCGCCGAGACCCTGCCCGGCCTGACGCCGAGCCCGGCTTACGCCAATCTCGACTTCTAGCGGCTTTGCGCGCCAAGGCGCGCGAGCTCGGCTTCGACCTCTGCCGCGTGACGTCGCCCGCAGCCGCGCCGGAAGCGGGCGCGCGCCTGAAGCAATGGCTCGCCGCCGGCCGGCACGGCGATATGGATTGGATGGCGGAGACCGCCGAGCGCCGCGCCGCCCCGCGCGCCCTCTGGGCCGAGGTCAAAAGCCTCGTCATGGTCGCCGTCAATTACGGGCCGGACGACGATCCTTTGGCGGTCCTGCAGCGGCGCCAAGCCGGCGCGATCTCGGTCTACGCCCGCAACCGCGACTACCATGACGTCGTCAAAGGACGGCTCAAGCTGCTCGCGTCTTGGCTCGTCGCCGCGGCGAAGCCGGCCGAAGCTGACGTGAAGGTCTTTGTCGACACCGCGCCGGTCATGGAGAAGCCGCTCGCCGAAGCGGCCGGACTCGGCTGGCAGGGCAAGCACACCAATCTGGTGTCCCGCCAATTCGGCTCCTGGCTGTTTCTCGGCGCGCTGTTCACGACGCTCGAATTCCAGCCGGACGCGCTGGAAAAGGATCATTGCGGCCAGTGCCGCGCCTGCCTCGACATCTGCCCGACGAGGGCCTTTCCCGCGCCGTACCAACTCGACGCCCGCCGCTGCATTTCGTACCTCACGATCGAGCATCAGGGCCATATCGCGCGCGAATTCCGCGCCGCGATCGGCAATCGCATCTATGGCTGCGACGACTGCCTGGCGGTTTGTCCGTGGAACAAATTCGCCCGGCAGGCGCGCGAGGCCAAGCTGATCGCGCGCGACGACCTCTCGGCGCCGCCGCTGGCCGAACTCGTCGAACTCGACGACGCCGCCTTTCGCCGGCTCTTCGCCGGCGGACCGATCAAGCGGCTGGGCCATGTGCGGTTCCTGCGCAACGTGCTGATCGCGATCGGCAATTCCGGCGACGCGAGGCTTGCGGCGAAGGCCGAAGCGCGGCTCGAACATTCTTCGCCCCTGGTGCGGGCGGCGGCAATCTGGGCGCTCGGCCGATTAACCGACGCGGCCGCGTTCGCCGCCCTCGCGCGGCGATACGGGCCGCAGGAGACGGACGAGGCCGTCTTGGCCGAATGGGGCGAGGCGGCCGAAAGCTCACGCCCCCAGCCCGTTTCGCTTTAAGGAGAGATACGCTCCGGCCGCCGAGCCAAAGCCCTGCGGCCGGTCAGCCTCCGCCGCTTTCCGGCTCTAGGCCGGAACAGGCCCTGCTTCGCTAATGCGCGGTGAGCGGGACCGTCTCGTGTCTCAGTTTTTCGATTTCGTCCTTGATCGACAATTTCTTTCGTTTCAATTCGGCGAGTTTCATGTCGTCGGCGGCGGGATGCGCCTTTTCCGCTTCGATGGCGATTTTGAGGGCTTGGTGACGACGCTCCAGTTCGGCGAGATGCGCCTCTAGCGACATTGAGTCACTCCCTGTTTTTGTCGA
>JAJPHH010000072.1 GCA_021325385.1 Alphaproteobacteria bacterium | reverse complement strand
TTGGAGACGTAGATCACGTCCTTGTTGAAGATCGGGAAGCGCTGCGCCACGAACAGCGAATTCGGATCGCGCATGTTGATCCGGTAGACGAACGGCGTCAGCCGGCCAGGCTGGATCAGCGGCGAATTCGGCCGGAGCGCTCGGGCGACGCTTTCCGGCTCGAAGCGGAACAGGAAAACGCCTTCCGGATCGGCGCGGAAATCGAGCAGGCCCGCGGCTTTCGCGATCGCCTGGTTGAGATTGATCCCCTCCGCATCGAACGGGATTTCCGCGTTCCGCCCCGTCGCGCCATAGGCGATGAAGGTCTGCGGATCGCGCACCACGGTGATCGTGTCGCCTGGCTGCACATAAATGTTCTCGCGGTGGTCGGCGACGATCCGGCTCAACGCGACCCGCGCCGTGCGCGACCCGCGCGTCAATTCGACGAACGTCTCGCTGACTGGCGCTCTCACCCCGCCGGCTTCGGCGATCACGTCGAGCACCCGGTCGCCTTTCACCGTCAGCGGCACCCGAGCGCCCTGCACGACCTCGCCGAGCACGCTCGCCGTATTGGTCGGCGAGCGGGTCACGTCGACCAGGACCTGGGGCTGGATCGCCTTCCCTTCGAGCGCCTGCTCGATCGCCGCCTGCACTTCGCGCGGCGTATGGCCGACGACATGGACGTGGCCGGCATAGGGCACGGTGATCATGCCGTCACGGTCGACGATCTGCGGCGGGATGGTCGCGCTCTTCGAGCCGGTGGTGAACTTGTCGCTGACCAGCGGCGCCGAGAACAGGCCGCCTGCGGCCGCCTCCCAGATCGTCACCGTGACCTGGTCGCCGACGCCGATGCGCTGCTCGGAGGAAGGCCGATAGTCGCCGAAACTGGCGATCGTCCTGTCCGCCCGCCGGCCGCGCAGAACCTCGGCGATATGGGGGTCGAGATCGATGAGCTCGAAACGCTGGGCCGCGGCCGAACGCTCGGAAATGATGTCGGAAGCCGACGGCCCCTCGCTCGGCACTGCCGAGCAGCCCGAAGCCAAAAGAGCGAGCACAAGCGCCGGCGCCCAAATTCGCATCTTTACCGCTCGCCCTCCATCTCGGACTGGGCAATTAGCAGCTAGCGCCGTTAATTTCCATTGAAGTTGCTCGAAGCTCAGGTTTTTCAAAACCCCGTGGCCACTGAGCCACAGGCGCGGTCGCGCCAGAAAGTGCAAAGATTTCAAAGGCCCCTAAACCTGACGACGATTGCTTTAAGGCGCGATGGTCTAACCAAGAATGCGGCGCCAGGACGGCGTTAACCAAAGCGCCAAAAAAGGCCGCTCCTAAAATGCGATCGGGATGTCGAGAACCTGGCCGCGACGCGAGACTGCTGCGACCGCCTCGCCCGAACCGGAAGCCGCGCTCAACGCGGCGGCGAGATCGGCCTCGCGATTGACCGGCCTGCCATCGATCGCCAGCAGCACGTCGCCCTTGCGCAAACCCGCCTGCTCGGCGAGGCCGCCGGGCACGAGGCCGACGACGATCATGCCGCGATCCTTGTCGAGCATCAGCGTTCCCTTGGCGCCGGGCGGAACCGGCGCGACAAACACGCCGAGCGACTTCCGCGACCGCTCGGCGGAGAGCGAGGTCGGCCCGCCCCAGGCGGGCCCGGTCGGAATGGCGAAATTCCCCAGGCCGATCGCCACCGCAGCGAAGGCGGCCAATGCAACTCTCATCATCTCCGTCGCTCGTCTCGCGCTGTGGAAGGCGTCGCATCGGCGAATCGGCTGAGAAGCGGATCATATCGCAAGACAGCGGCGCCGCGCTTCGCCTTGAAGCGCAGCCCGGATCAAGCGACAACGCGCCATGGCCGATGCCGCGGAAAGACCGGGATTCGACGCGAAAGGCGAGGCGAAGCGCTTGCTGCGCACCACGCGCGAAGCGGCGCTCGCGACGCGTGAACGCGCCGGCGGCGCGCCTTTCGTGACGCTGGCCGGGATCGCCAGCGACTATGACGGCGCGCCGCTGCTCCTGCTCTCCACCCTGTCCAGCCACACCAAGAATCTCGCCGCCGATCCCAGCGCCTCTTTGCTCTTGGCCGCGCCGCATCGGCGCGGCGACCCGCTCAACCGGCCGCGGCTGACTTTGGTCGGCGCGCTGAAGCCCGCGCCGGATCCCAGCGCCAAGGCGCGTTACCTCGCGCGCAATCCCAAGGCCAAGCTCTATGCCGGCTTCGCCGATTTTTCGATGTTCCGGTTCGAGACCTCGGCTGTCCATTTCAACGGCGGCTTTGGCAAGGCCGCGCCTTTGACGCCGGCGGAGATCGCGACGGACCTTGCCGGCGCAAAGGCTCTGCTGAGCGAGGAGGGCCCGCTCCTCGCAGAGGTCAACGCCCGCGGGCCGGCCTTCCTGTCGCGCCTAGCCGGCAAGGCCGGGCGGTGGCGGGCGGTAGGCCTCGATCCTGAGGGACTAGACCTCGCGGCCGGCGCGAGCCTCGCCCGCGTCTCCTTCGCTGCGCCGGCAATCACGCCCGCAGCCTGGCTGGCGGCGCTCGAAGGCTGCGCTACCCGCTAGTCTAACGGCGATCCCTCATCTCATAAGCGGCGCTCAGGCCAGCAATTTCGCTTCTCGCCCCTGCTCCGCGACGAGCGCCACAGCCCTCTTATCGAACGACACAAACGCTTTACCGCCGAGCCACCGCCCCTCGTAGTCGATCAAGCCGTCGGCGAAATCCCCGCCAGCCTTGAGCATCGCCAATCCCGCTTCGGCGGCTGGACGATCGGCGACGACGTTGGCGACGTTCAGCAACGCCTCGATGGCGGCGGCGATGTCGCGCGGACCGAATTTATACAATCTGCGCAGCACCCATACGAACTCGCAAAGAGACGTCAAGGAAACTGCTATAATCTCGGCGTTTTTGAGAAGGCCAGCCGCGGCTCGCGCCTGCTTCTCATCGTCGCCTACAACGGCGCGAATCAGGACGTTTGTATCGACAATGGCTTTCACTTCTCGCCGGCCCACCCAGCCGCCGCCGCCTGGTTGATCTCGTCCAGCGTGGCGACCTTCTTCGTCTTGCCGGCCAGCAGACCCAAGAAATCCTCTATCGTTCCGGCCGGACGCGCGGCCCGGAGCAAGACGCGGCCATCCGGCAGCTTATCCGATTCAATCTTCTCGCCCGGGCGAACGCCGAGATGCTGTAGGATGTCCTTTCGGAAGGTGACCTGCCCGCGGGCCGTCACCGTCAATGTCGCCATAGCCTTGTCCTCGATTGACCGCGAAACGTAATGCGAAATTGCATTACACACAACAGCGGGCGATGCGATAAAAGCGCCGTCCTCAATCCGCCGCGAGGTCGAGCCGCGGCAGCCCCTCGCGATCCTCGACCTCGATGATCCACAAATCGGGGTCGAAGCCGATCTCGCGCTGAAGGCGACGCTCCGCTTCGCCCGGCTCGATCCACTCCTCCTTGTGAGCGCGCCGCCACAAGCGCTCGACGCCGCGTTCGGCGCTTTCGGCCAATTCGCTTTGCGGCGCGGGCGCGTAGAGCGCGGCGCGGCCGTCGAGGCGATCGAGCTTGACGAAGATGGCGCCGGCCTCGGCCGCGCCGCGGCGGCGCAGAACCGCGTAAGCGCCCTCGACGGCGCAACGCCGGATATAGGCGGCGACCCAGATGTCGGCGCGCAGACGCATTCGCCGATTTTAGCAAATATCAGCGCGAAGCGGCGTTGGCGGCGGCGGTCAATTGCTTGACCAGCTTCGGCGTGATCTCGCCGAGCGGGATGAGGCCATGGGTCCGTTCGAATTGTTGGATGGCCTGGCGCGTCGCCAAGCCGTCGACGCCGTCCGCCTTGACCGCAAAGCCGAGCTTGATCAGCGCGTTCTGCGCCGCCAGGATCAGGCGCTTCGCCTCGACGGTCTCTTTGCCGTCCCTGCCGGCGTCATTGCGCAGCAAATCGCGAATCGCGTCGCCGTTATGGGGCGCGGCCGTCGCCTCGATCAGCGCGCCAAGATCGGCTGGGCGGGCGGGCGGCGCTGGCGCGCTTTCGACGGGAGCGGGCGAGGCCTGCGCCGGAGCGGGCGGCGGCGCCTTGGCCGGCTCGACCTGCGCAGTCGGCGGCGCGATTGCGGCGAGGCGGTGCGACCTCTGCAAGAAGAGCGCGTTGATGACGATGCCGGTCATCGCCGCCGCCAAAACCGCGCCGGCCATGGTGCGCGACGGCCGCGAGGTCAGCCGGCGCAGGATCGCCTGCGCGAGCGACCGCCGCTCGCGGCCGCGCGGCCGCGCCAGGACGGAATCGTGATGCGACCGCGCCAGGGCCTCAGGCAATTTTCTTCTCTTTCATCATCGGGTGAAAGGTCGAAGAGGCGTTCGCCTCGAGCCGGGCGGGCGGCGCGTCGCTGCGCGCCGTCGACCGGCAGTCGAGCGGCAGTTTGACGATCACACGCGTGCCCTTGCCGGCGGCGCTTTCGAGCGCCACCGAGCCGCCATGCAGGCCGACCAGGCCGCGCACCACCGAAAGCCCGAGACCAGTGCCCTCGAACAGCCGATCCGCATCCGAGCGGACCTGGAAGAACCGATCGCCGAGCCGGGAGAGGTGGCCTTGCGCAATGCCGATGCCGGTGTCTTCGACATAGAGCGTCAGCATAGCGCCGTCGGCATGCGCGCCGATCGTCACCTTCCCCTCCGGCAGCGTGAATTTGACGGCGTTCGACAGCAGGTTGAGCACGATCTGGCGGCAGGCGCGCTTGTCGGCGATGAGATCGGTCGGGCAATCGACCGGCGCTCGCACCAAAGTGATGCGGCCCTTATCGGCCTTGAGCCGCACCATGTCGCAGCAGGCGGAAATCAGGGCCGCGACGTCGAACGGCTCAGGCAGAAGCTCGAACTGCCCTGCTTCGATCTTGGACGCGTCGAGCACCAGATTGACGACTGAAAGCAGGTGCTCGGCGGAATTGTGAATGATGCCGGCATATTCGAGCTGGCGGGCCGGATCGCCGGGCTTGAGCTCGGCGCTCGCCAAAATCTCGGAAAAGCCGATGATCGCGTTGAGCGGCGTGCGCAATTCGTGGCTGACATTGGCGAGCAGGCGATCCTTCCAAGAATTGGCGATTTCGGTCTCGGCGCGGGCCGCGTCGAGCTCGGCTTCCCGGATCTTGGCGTTGGTGACGTCGCGGATCACCGAGATCGTCGCTGCGCCGTCGCGGGCGCGCGAGCCGGCGTCGCCGACGCGCCGCGCCCGCATCTCGACCCAAGCGAAGGCGGGCTCTTCGCCGCCCGCCCGCGGCCCGACGCGCAGGCGCAGCGTCGCCGCTGCGACGCCGTCGCGCTGCTGCGCGTCGCCCAGGGCTTTCAAGAAAGCCGGCCGGTCGGCGACATGCACCCGTTCGAAGAAGCCGCGACCGGCGAAATCGCTGGCCGGCGTCGCAAAGAGGGTTTGCGCGGCGGCGCTGGCCGAGATCACAGCGCCGTTTTGGTCATGGCGCAGAACGAGGTCGCCGATCGTCTCGGCGAGGAGACGGTAATTCTCGTCGCCGGCCCCTCCCGGGCTGGCGCGTCTGCGCCGCAAATCGAGCGCCGCAGCGGCGACGGCCAGGGCGCAAAGCGCCGCGGGCGCGGCGAGCGCCGCCGCGGCCGGGCCCGGCCAGCGAGCGGCGGCGATCAGGCCGAGAGATCCGGCGCCGACGAGCCCGGCGAGGATCGCGGCGACGAAAGCGCCGGCTGCGACGAGAAGAGCGGCGAAGCCGGGCAGCCGCTTTTCGAAATGCGCGAGCAGCGCCAATCGCCGCGACAAATGGTCAGTCAGTGAGGTCAAACCGCCGCTCCGTGGCCGCCTTAGCCGACGACCGTCGCCGACGATCCCAAGTCGGGCTTAAATGAACGCTAAGGAGCGGCTTTCGGCGAGGCCCCCTTGCCGGCGCAGGGCGGTTTCTCGACGGTTGCTTGGGCTCATGGTTGAAAAAGCGTTGCCGCCGTTCCGGCAATATTGCGGACCGATTAATCGCGGGGCGCGAATGCGGCGCAAAATCGCGACCGGACGTTTGCAGCCTTGCGCCTATGTTGAGCTCGCCAGTTTCGGGGATGTTGAAGGCCCGAACGGCTCTGGCGTTTGGCGATGATGTTCGTGCTGCGATCGGCCTTTTGGCTCGCCCTGGTCTTCTCGTGGATGCCCGACGAGCGGACCGAAATGGCGCGCGTCCTTGGCGACGCCAGGACCGGCCTCGCGGCGCACGCCGCGGCGGCCGCCAAGGCCGGCTGCGCCGATTCAGCCCTCGCCTGCGGCGCGGTTCTGGCGGCCGCCGACCGGACGCCGCTCGCGGCCACCGAGGCTGCGGCGAGCGAAAAATCGAAAAGCGCGCCGGTCAAAGGCGCGCTGGCGAAAAAGGCGGCCGCGAAGCCTTCCGCCAATTCCTTGACCGCGGCCGACCTCGCCGCGCCCTGGCGCGGCCATAGGGCGAAATCCGGCGTTTAAGCCCCTTTGGCCCTTTAAGGCTTCCCCCGGCTCGCTATCTTTGGCGTAAGCGCTTAGGCTTCGCGTCGCGCGGGGCGCCGTTTTGGCGCACCCTGAAGAGGCTCCATTGACCCGTATCGAAGACATTCGCGGCGATTTCGCCATCCTCGACGATTGGGAGGACCGCTATCGCTACGTCATTGACCTCGGCCGGACGCTGGAGCCGTTGAGCGAGGCCGCCCATAACGACGTCAACAAGGTGCGCGGCTGCGTCAGCCAAGTCTGGCTCGAAATGACGCCGGCGCCGGGCCCCAATGGCGAGCCAATCCTGCTCTATCGCGGCGACAGCGATTCCCATCTGGTGCGCGGCCTCGTCGCCATCGCCATCGCGCTATTTTCCGGCCGCACGGCGCGCGAAATTCTGGCGACCGACGCGCTCGGCCTATTCCGCGAGCTTGGGCTCGAGCAGCATTTGACGCCGCAGCGCTCGAACGGGGTGCGCGCCATGATCGAGCGCATCCGCAGCGAGGCCGCGGCCGCCATGCAGTCCGCGTGAAGGCGGGTTATTTCCCCGCTGAGGGGATCGCCGGCAGGCTTTTGATATAGGTCGCGATCGCGGCGACGTCCTCTTTCGGCAATTGGCTGAGATTGCGCACGACTTTCGCCATGTCGCCGCCGAGCGAATCGCCGTCCGGCGTGAGGCCCATCGTCAGCGCCGTTTCGATGTCGGATTGCGACCATTTCGCCAGCGCGCCGCCCTGGGTGATGTTCGGGACTTTATGCCGGCCATCCGCCGTGAGGCCGCCCGAAAAGCGTTTCGACGCGATGATCCCGCCCAAGAAGTCCCGCGGCGAGTGGCATTCGGCGCAATGGCCGGGGCCCTCGACGAGATAGCGGCCCCGATTCCATTCTCGGCTTTGCGTCGGATCGTCGGCCGGCGCGCCGGGGTGAAAGTACAAGAGCTTCCAAAATCCGATCCCGCGGCGAATGTCGAACGGGAAGGATAGGCGATGGGCGGGCGGACGGCCCTTTACCGGCGGCAGCGTGCGCAGATACACCATCAGGTCGCGCACATCTTCGAATCTCATATGGCTGTAGGAGGCGTAAGGCAGCGCCGGATAATAATGCGCATCCTCCGGCGAGACGCCGGCGAGGAGAGCGTTGGCGAGATCGACGACTTTCCATTGGCCGATCCCGTCCTGCGGATCCGGCGAGATGTTGGGCGGAAAGAACGAGCCGAACGGCGTGTCGAGCTCGTAGCCGCCGCCGAGCTTGAGCGGATCGCTCTGGCCCGGCGTCATGTGGCACGATTCGCAGCCGCCGGCCAGAAACATGACCCGGCCGCGGCCGGGATCGCCGCCATCTTCGTAAGGGCGCCAATCGGCGCGCGCATAAAGCGGGCGCGGCGCCGAGACCAGCCATGCGGCGACCGCGGCCGCGATCAGGACGAGGACCAGAAGAAGCAGCCAACGCTTCATCGCTCAGCCCCGGCGCGGCGCGGCGACGGCTGCGCCGGCGACATTGTCGCGCTCAGTCCTTCTTGGCGCGGTACTTTTCGTGACAAGCGCCGCAATCGTCGAAGATTTTCGGCATCTCGGCCTTCAAGCTGGCCTCGTCCTTGATCGTCGTGAGCGCGGCGGTGGCGTCGGCGCCCAGCTTGGCGAAATGCGCCTCGAAATCTTTCTTGTCCTGCCAGATCGCCGGCAGCGCCGCGGTGTCGTCGCCGGTCTTGCTGTTATCCGGAAATAGCGCCGGGCCTTTCTGCGCCGCGTTGATAAACGTCTTCAGGGACGATTGCACGACGGCGGCGTCGAACGGCGCGCCTTTCATGATTTTGACGATCGCGGCGGCGGCCTTGCCATTGGCCTTCATCAAGCCTTGGCGCTGCGCGATGACGTCGGAAGCCGCATAGACCGCGCTCGCGCCAATCGCGAGGGTGGTCAAAACAATCAGCGCACGGTTCATATTCACCTCCCCTTCGAGCAAAAACTGGCGAAAGCTCGAGAGGGAGGCAAGCGGCATGTCGCCGCGCCGCGTACTCTTTTTTGTGAACTCTTCTTGACGAATGCCGCCTCGCCTTCAAGTGTTCGCGGCCTCCCGGATCGCCCTGAAAATGGCGAACGGCGTCGCCGGCATGTCGATCTGATGCTCGCCGTAGCGGCGCCATAGCGCGTCGCTGACCGCGTTCATCACCGCGGGCGAGGAGCCGATCGAGCCGGCTTCGCCGGCGCCCTTGAGGCCGAGCGGATTGGTCTTCGACGGGATGTTGCGCGTCTCGAAATCGAAGTTCGGCAAGTCGTCGGCGCGCGGCATGCAATAATCCATGAAACTCGCCGTCAGCAATTGCCCGTCCTCGCTGAACACCGTGCGCTCATGCAAGGCTTGGCCGATTCCCTGGGCGATGCCGCCATGGACCTGGCCGGCCAAAAGCAGCGGATTGAGCGTGAAGCCGAAATCGTCGACCACGGTATAGCGCTCGATCCTCACGATTCCCGTCTCGGGATCGATCTCGACCTCGCATGTATGCGTCCCGTTCGGATAGGTCGCGTCGGCCGGCGCATAGGCGTCGGCGGCCCTGAGCTTGTCGGGCGTCGCGTTGGGGAGCTTCGCGATCTCTTCATAGGAGATCGAGCGATCGGTGCCCGCGATACGGATGCGCCCGTCAGCGACTTCGAGATCGGCGGGCGCGGCCTCGAGCTTGTCGGCGGCGAGTTCTTTGAGCGAAGCGACGAGTTTCTCCGACGCCTTGCCGACCATCACCGCGCCGATTGGAATCGAGCGCGAGCCGCCGGTTCCGAAACCGGTCTTGACCCGATCGGTGTCGCCTTGCACGACTTTGATTCGCTCCAGCGGCACGTCGAGATATTGCGAGACGACTTGGGCGTAGGCCGTCTCATGGCCCTGGCCATTCGATTGCGTGCCGATCAGAACGGTGAAATTCCCGTCCCGGCTCAGTTCGACCGAACCTTCTTCATTGTCGTTCCAGGCCGTGCATTCGATGTAGCTCGCAAAGCCGATGCCGCGCAGCTTGCCGCGCGCCTTGGCGTCCTCGGCGCGCTTCTCGAATCCCGCGTAATCGGCTTTCTCGAGCGACGCGCGCATCGCGCCCTCGAAATCGCCGACATCGTAGGTGCGGTCCGTCTGCGTATGGTACGGCATCTGCGACGGCTTGACGAAATTGAGCGCGCGGATCTCTTCGCGGGGCATCGACAATTTGCGGGCGCAGAGGTCGACGAGGCGCTCGAGCACATAGGCGGCCTCCGGCCGGCCGGCGCCGCGATAGGCGTCGACCGGCGTCGTATGCGTGTAGATTCCGCGCACGCGCGCATGCAGGACGGGGATGTCGTAGGCGCCGGTCGCCATCGAGGCGCCGAGATAGGGAATGAACGGACCAAACTGCGACAGATAAGCGCCGAGATTGCCGAGAATGTCGACGCGCAAGGCGAGGAACTTGCCGTTCTCGTCGAGCGCCATTTCGGCCGTCGTGACGTTGTCGCGGCCCTGCGTGTCGCCGACAAAATGTTCGAACCGGTCGCCGACCCAGCGCACCGGCCGCTCCAGCCGCTTCGCCGCTTCCAGCACGAGCGGGTATTCGCGGTGAAGAATGCTTTTTGTTCCGAAGCCGCCGCCGACGTCATAAGTGACGACGCGCAGCGATTCGGGCGGAATCTTCAGAACCTCGTTGGCGATCGAGTCGCGGAAGCCATGCACGCCCTGGCTGCCGACATTGAGGCAATAGCGCTTCGTGCGCGGATCGTATTCGCCGATCGCGCCGCGCGTCTCCATGAAATTGGCCACGACCCGGTTGTTGACGACTTTGAGGCTGACGACATGCGCGGCCTTGGCGAAGACCGCTTTGGTCTTGTCCGGATCGCCGAAATGCGTGTCGTAGGCGATATTGCGCGGCGCGCCGTCGAAAACGAGCGGCGCGCCGTCGGCGATCGCCGCCTCCACGTCGACGACCGCGTCGAACGGCTCCCAATCGACGCCGATCGCCTCGACCGCGTCGCGCGCCTCGCGCTCGCTTTCCGCCACCGCCATGGCGACGATGTCGCCGACATGGAAGGCTTCGCCGTCGGCCATGACCGGGCAAGGCTTGAGCGGCGTTTGCGTCTTATCGGAATTCGCCAGGGGCGCCAGGCAGGGCAGCGGCCCGAGCGCGGCGAAATCCTGGAGCGTGTAAACCGCTTTGACGCCCGGCATGCCGCGCGCCGTCTCGAGGTCGCTGAACGAAAACCGAGCATGGGCGTGCGGGCTGCGCAAAAAGGCGGCGTGCAGCGTTCCCTGCGGCCAGTAGTCTGATGTGTAATTGCCGCGTCCGGTGATCAAGCGCGGGTCCTCGACCCGTTTCACCGCCTGCCCGACCCCAAATTTCATCGGCTTCATCAGCAATGTCCTCGCGATGGGCTGGATCGCCGCGGCGACGGCGGCCGACGGCTGTCAAGGGCTTTTACCTTAGCATGTCAGCGTGGCCAAGCCAGGGCCTCGCGAGCCCGCGGGCGGCAAAATGGGGCCCGCCGAGTCGGCGCACGTCCGCCACATTGCAGCCCCGATTGGTCAACGTTTCCTTAATCGGATTTAGCGACAATTGAAGTAATTGTTTAACCAATGGGCCGCCGCCATGCAGGATGCGAGGGACATGCTCGAGACGGTTACTTCTTCACAGGCGGCGCCGGAAGCGGCGGCCGGCGGCGATGCGCCACCCCATGAAGACGCGCATCTGGCCGAAGCGAGTCTCGGCGCCGCGCGGGAGGGCGAAACTCCGAGCCCGATCTCGGCGGACGGCGCGTCCGAAGCGGCCGATGCGCCGCCGATCGAAGCGCGCTCCGCGCCTGCGGACGCGAATTCCTCCGCGGCGGATGGCGGGCGCATCGACGAACCGACGAGCCGGGCCGAAGCGCCCGCCGCGGGGCCGACGCGCGAAGCGCCGCCGGTCGAGCCGCCGCGGGCGACGCTCATCCCGTTTGTCGCGCCGACCTCGAAACGCTCCGGCCCGGGCGGCCTCGGCCGCTTTGCGACGGACCGACGCTTCCAGACCGGCGCAGCGGCGGCCTGTCTCGCCCTGATCGCGGTCGTCGCCGGCGGCGCGACCCTCAAGGAGGCGGCCACGGCGCAGCGCGACTCGCAGCGCCTCGCTCAGGCGGTCCACGCCCTGGCGGCGAGGATCGAGGCCGTCGAGGCGGCGAGGCCGCGCGACGAAGCGGCCGAGATCCGCAAGGCGGTCAACGAGGCGCGCGGCGGGCTCGCCAGTTCGCGCGACCTTTCTGCGACGGTCGCTCAACTGAACGCCCGGCTCGATCGTCTCGAGCGCGAGCAGCAGGCGCGGCTCGACAAGCTCGGCGAGCGCATCGAGCGCGACGCGGCCGCCCATGGCGCGGACGCGCAAGCGCGCGCCGCCGATCTCGCCGCGCGTCTCGACAAGCTCGAAAAGTCGGACGCCGGCGCGCGGCTCGACAAAATCGACAAGGCTGATCTCGTCGCCCGCCTGGACAAGCTCGAAAAGGCCGACCTCCCGTCGCGAATCGAAAAGGTCGAAAAGAAGGTCGCCACGCAAAGCGTCTCGGCCCAGCCGGCCGTCCCGCCGCTGCCGCCGCAAAAGGACGCCGCCGCCGCTTCGCCGGGCGTTTCGAACGAGGTCACCGGCTCGATCGACAAGCCGCATCCGATGGAGCCGATCCGCGGCTGGTACTTGCTCGAAGTGCGCAATGGTTCGGCGCTGGTCGAGGGCAGGCAAGGATTGCGGCAGGTCGCGCCGGGCGATTTGCTGCCCGGCGCCGGCAAGGTCGAACGTTTCGAGAAGCGCGGCCGCGAATGGGCGGTGGTGACCGATCAGGGAATTATCGTACAGGGCTCCGCCGGGAGCTATGCGCCGCGCGTCGTTCTGCGGCCGCCTGTCTATGGTCCCTTTGGCGGCTACGGCCCGGCCTATGGCGGGTACGAGGACTGAGCGCGGGCCGAGCGAGGCCTGAAGCCAAGCAGGCCGAGCGCGGCGAGCAGCGTCAATCCGTACGCCGCGGCGCCGATGAACGAAAGAAGGACGAGGAGAATCTCGTCGCGCCAGCGCGGCGCGCTGGCCGCGATGGCGGTCGCGGTCGGCAAGCTCACGGAGAGGGCGAGCGCCAATAATCCGCTGGCGCAGCATGTCGCCGCTGCGACTTCGGCAAGATGGGCGTCGGGACGCATGAAGCCGCGAGCCAGAGCGAGCGCGGTCAGGCCGGCGAGATTGAGCCAAGCGCCGATCGCGGTCGCCAGCGCCAAGCCGGCGGCGCCGAGCGATCGGTAGAACAGGAATTTGAGCGCGACATTGACCGCGATTGCGCCGAGCGAGACGAACATGGGCGTCATGGTGTCGCCGCGCGATTGAAAGCTCGCGACCGCCGAACGGATCAGCACGATCGGCAAGAGGCCGACCCCATAGGCGGCGAGCACGGCGGCGGAGCGCGCCGCATCGGCGGCCGTGAAGGCGCCGCGCAAGAAGGCGCCGCGCATGATCGGCTCGGACACGAGCACAAAGGCGACGAAGAACGGGGCCGAGAGCGCCAGCGTCAGCGCCATGGTCCGGTTCTGCGCGCGCGCCGCGCCGGCCGCGTCGCCGCTCGCCAGACGTCGGCTCATCTGCGGCAGCAGCACCGTGCCGGCGGCGATGCCGACCACGCCGATCGGCAATTGATAGAGGCGGTCGGCGTAGTAGATCGAGGCGACCGCGCCGGTCGGCAGCATCGAGGCGATGATCGTGTCGGCGAGGATTGCGATCTGGACGCCGGCCGAGCCGATCACGGCCGGCGCCAGCGCGCCGAAGAACTGCCTGACGTCCTGGCTCAGCCGCGGCCGCGCGAAGCCCTCCAACAGATTGCAGCGGCGCGCCTCGATCATCAGCAGAGCGAGTTGCAGGGCACCCGAGACGACCACGCCCCAGCTCGCCGCTTCGCCGGCGTTCGGGAAGCGAAAGGCCGCCGCGAGAAAGGCGAGCATGGTCAGATTGAGCAAGACCGGCGCGAAGGCCGCGGCGGCGAAGCGGCCATGCGCATTGAGCGTGCCGGAATGCAGCGTGACCAGCGTGATGAAGAAGAGATAAGGGAAGGTGATCCGCGTCATGCGCACGGCGAGCGCAAATTTCTCCGGATCGGCGTCGAAGCCCGGCGCGATCAGGCGGACCAGGAGCGGCGTGAACGTCAAGGCGAAGGCGAGCAGGACGACTTGCGAAATGAACAGGATGGTGAAGATCTGGCTGGCGAAATGCTTGGCCTCGTCGCCGCCTTCGCTTTCAAGAACGCGTGCGTAGGAGGGCACGTACGCCGTATTGAAGGCGCCCTCGCCGAAAATCGCGCGAAAGTAGTTGGGCAGCCGGAACGCCACCACGAACGCGTCGGCGATCGGGCCGGCCCCGAGCAGCGCGCCGAGGGCGAGGTCGCGGGCGAATCCGGTCAGTCGCGACAAGAGGGTGAAGCCGCCGACCGAAAGAATGCTGCGAAGCATCAATCTCCTTTAGTCGCGAACGGCGCGCCAAAGGCGGCGGACAGGCGTCGCGAGCGCAGGCTGTTTGTAGAGAGAACCATCCGTCATTGCGAGCGAAACGAAGCAATCCATTCACAGAGCTGCGCCCTACGAATGGATTGTTTCGTCGCTTCGCTCCTCGCAATGACCGCGGTTTGCGCCATCCAGGGTCATGGCGCTCTAATCGACGCGTTGAACGAACCGCTCCAGCACCATCTTGCGCCCGGCCTTGTCGAAATCGACCGTGAGCTTTTCGCCGTCGACGGCCGCGACCGAACCCGGGCCGAACTTCAGATGGAAGATGCGGGCGCCCTTGACGAGGCGCGACTCGACCGTCGACTTCGCCATCAGCCTTCCTTCGATCGTCAACGGCCCGCGCCGCGCGGCGGCGTCGCCGGGCGCATGCGCGCGCGCTTGGGCGCGCCGCCAGCCAGGCGATTCGTAGGTCGACGAGAACGGCTCGAGCCGATCGAAGCGCGACGCCGGATAGACGGGAGCGCCGCTCGCCTCGACGATTTCGACATGATCGGCCGGCAATTCGTCGAGGAAACGCGACGGTTGCGTCGCCTGCCACAGGCCGCGTATCCGCCGATTGGCGGCGAAGTAGATATGGACCTGGCGCCGCGCCCGGGTGAGCCCGACATAGGCGAGGCGGCGCTCCTCTTCGAGACCGGCGCGGCCGTTCTCGTCGAGCGAGCGCTGATGCGGGAACAGCCCCTCCTCCCAGCCGGGCAGGAAGACGACGTCGAACTCCAGCCCCTTGGCCGCATGCAGCGTCATCAGCGTGACGCGCTCGCCGGCTTCGTCGCTTTCCGCGTCGAGGACGAGCGAAACATGTTCGAGGAAAGCGGCGAGCGAGGGGAACTCCTCCATCGACCGCGTCAGCTCTTTCAGATTTTCGAGCCGGCCGGCGGCCTCGACGGTGCGCTCGGCCTTCCACATGTCGACATAGCCGCTCTCTTCGAGGACGATCTGGGCGAACTCCTCATGCGGTTTCTTCTCGACCATCGCCGACCAGCGGTCGAACGACTGAAGGAGATCGCGCAAGATCTGACGCGGCCGGGCCTTCAACTCCTCCGATTCGATCATCACTCGGGCGGCGCGCGTCAGCGACACGCCGGCCCGGCGCGCGTAATCGTGCAGCAAGGTCAGCGTCGCCTCGCCGAGGCCGCGCCGCGGCACATTGACGATGCGCTCGAAGGCGAGGTCGTCGTCGGGCTGGGCGACGCAACGCAGGTACGCAAGGGCGTCGCGGATTTCCTGCCGCTCATAAAAGCGCGGGCCGCCGACCACCCGGTAAGGCAAACCGAGCGTGATGAACCGCTCCTCGAATTCGCGCATTTGGAACGAAGCGCGGACCAGGATGGCGATTTCGTCGAGCGGCCGCCCGCGCCGCTGCAGCGCCTCGATCTCGTCGCCGACGACGCGCGCCTCCTCCTGGCTATCCTCGACGCAGGCGACCGTCGGCTTGTCGCCGTCCTCGGCCTCGGTATAGAGCGTCTTGCCGAGCCGGCCCTTGTTATGCGCGATCAGATGCGAGGCGACGGCGAGGATATGGCCGGTCGAGCGGTAGTTGCGCTCCAGCCGGATCACCTTCGCGCCGGGAAAGTCCTTCTCGAAGCGCAGGATGTTGTCGACATCGGCGCCGCGCCAGCCATAGATCGACTGGTCGTCGTCGCCGACACAGCAGAGATTGCGCCGCGCCTGCGCCAACAGGCGCAGCCACAGATATTGGACGACATTGGTGTCCTGATATTCATCGACGAGGATGTAGCGGAACCGCTCCTGGTACTGCGTCAAAATCTCCTCATGCTCGCGGAAGAGCCTCAGGCTCTCGAGCAAGAGATCGCCGAAATCGGCGGCGTTGAGCACTTTCAGCCGCGCCTGGTACGCGGCGTAGAGATCGGCGCCGCGGCCATTGGCGAATGAAGCCGCTTCCGCCGCGGGGACATGGCCGGGATCGAGGCCGCGATTCTTCCACGCGTCGATCTGATAGGCCAGCGCCCGCGCCGGCCAGCGCTTGTCGTCGATATTTTCAGCCTGAAGAATCTGCTTGAGCAGCCGGATCTGATCGTCGTCGTCGAGAATGGTGAAATTCGATTGCAGGCCGACAAGCTCGGCGTGACGGCGCAGGATTTTCGCGCCGATCGAATGGAACGTGCCCATCCAGGGCATGCCCTCGACGATCCCGGTCAGATCGGCGATCCGCTGGCGCATTTCGCGCGCCGCCTTGTTGGTGAAGGTGACGGCGAGGATCTCGTAGGGACGGGCGCGGCCGCCGGCGATGAGATGAGCGATGCGGGCGGTCAGAACGCGCGTCTTGCCAACGCCCGCCCCCGCCAGGACCAGAACCGGTCCCTCGAGCGTCTCCACCGCCTCGCGCTGAGCGGCGTTGAGCCCGTCAAGATAGCGGGGCGTCAGGCCGGCCCGGGCGCGGGCCGAAATGCTCTGCGGCGGTCCGCCGCCGCCGGGCGGGTCGGCTGAATTCGGCGCGCCCTGGCCGAAAAGCGCGTCGGAATCGCGAAACAACGGACGAATCATCGCCCGGCAATGTGCGTCGCCGCGCGCCAATTGTCGATTCGGAAAGCTCGGATTCGGCCGCGCCCAAAGATCAATTCCAGTGATTAATCTGGATGATCGCCGGCGTCATGATGGCGATGAAGAGGGCGGGCAGGAAAAACAGCACCATCGGCACGGTCAATTGCGGCGGCAACGCGGCCGCCTTTTTCTCCGCCGCGGTCATGCGGTGATCGCGGCTCTCCTGCGCCAGAACCCGCAGGGCGGTGCCGAGCGGCGTGCCGTAGCGCTCGGACTGGACCAGCACCGTGACCAGCGAGCGGATCGATTCGAGCCCGGTCCGCGCGCCGAGATTTTCGTAAGCCTGACGGCGGTCGGCGAGATAGGACATTTCCGCCGCGAGCAAAGTGAGCTCCTCCGCCATCGGGATCGATTCGGCGCCGATCTCTTGCGCGACTTTACGCACGGCGAGTTCGATCGACATGCCCGATTCGGCGCAGATCAGCAGCAGGTCGAGCGCGTTCGGATAGGCGCGTTCGAGCGATTTCTTGCGCTTGGCGGTCGTGTTGGAGAGGAAGATTTCCGGGCCTTTGATGCCGAGATAGGCGGCGCCGATGCAAACGCCGATCTTCATGATGACCGGCTTGTCCCAGTGCAGGATCACGAACACGTAGAGGAGGGAGACGAAAAAGAACAGGATCGGGGTCACCAGCCGGAAGAACAGAAACGCATATTCCGCGCCGGCGCCGCGATAGCCCGCCATCGCCAATTGCTGCTTGGCCTGCTCCGTGCCGAGCCAATGGGACAGGTTGAGCTGGTCGACGACCTGCTTGAACAGCCGCTTCGGCTCCTGGCGCAGCGACGGCTTTTGACCGGCGGCCAGCCGCTCGCGCTCGCGCTGGCGGATGCGCTCCCGCTCGCTGCTGACCGCTTTCATGCGGCGACCGAGATTGTCGGTCTGCAGCAGCGGCATTGCGAGCGTAAGGACGCTGGCGGCGCAGCCGATCGCGACCAGCACGCCGGCGACGAAGCGCGGATTGCTCAACCTGTCGATGATGAGTTCGAACATGAGCGTCGAGTTATCCGCCTAGAAATCGAAACTGATCATTTTCTTCATCATCGCGGCGCCGACCGCCATCCAGGCCAGGCCGATCCCGGCGATGATGCGGCCATGGCTCGTCGTCCATAACAGCGACACGTATTGCGGGCTCGAAAGATAAAGCAGCCCGGTGACGACGAAGGGTATGCAGCCGATGATCGCTGCGGAAGCCTTCGCCTCCATCGACATCGCCGAAATCTTGCCCCTCATCTTCTTGCGGTCGCGCAGCACGCGCGAGAGATTGCCCAGGGCTTCCGACAGATTGCCGCCGGCTTTCGCCTGGATGTTGATGACGATGGCGAAAAAATTGGCTTCGGTGACCGGCACCCGCTCGGCCAACCGATCGACCGCTTCGCCGATCGACAGGCCGAGCGCCTGAGTCTCGACGATCTGTCGGAATTCGCTGCGCACCGGTTCGACCGCCTCGCTGGCGACGACGCGCAGGCAATCGCCGATCGGCAGGCCGGCTTTGACGCCGCGCACGATGATGTCGATGGCGTTGGGGAACTCCGCGACGAATTTCGCGATGCGCCGCTTGCGAAGCCAGGTCAAAGCGAAATTCGGGAGGCCGACGCCGCCGATGATCGCTGCGGGCGCCGCGATGAACAGGCTGTGCGAGACCGCGAAGACGAGGAAGGCGACCAACGCGCCGCCGAACGCGGAGGCCATGTAAAACCGCTGCGGCGTCATCGAAAGGCCGGCCTGCTGGATCCTCGTCTGCAGCGTCGCCTTTTTCCGTGTCGCGCGCTGCTCGAGCTCTTTGAGGCTCTCGGCGACCTGTTTGCGCCGCGCGTTCCTATCGACCGCCGCTACGCGCGACGACCCCGCGCTCTTCTTCAGCGCGTCCTGACGCTTCTTGGCGCGGGAATCGCCGGAGACGAGGACGAACGCGCCGCCGCCCACGGCGACGGCGAGCAAAATGGCCAGAAGCAGCGGATTGGAGGTCATGAGAACGGCTCCGTGGCTTTATGCCTCATGCGCCTTTCACTTCGGAAGCGTCGAGCGCCGCCGCCAGGCGCGCTTCCTCGCCGAAATAGCGCGCGCGCTCCCAGAAGCGCGGCCGGCCGATGCCGGTCGAGCGGTGACGTCCTTTGAGCTTGCCCTGCGCGTCCTCGCCTAAAAGCTCGTAGACGAACAGGTCCTGCGTGATGATGACGTCGCCCTCCATGCCCATGACTTCGGTGATATGCGTGATGCGGCGCGAGCCGTCGCGCAAGCGCGCGGCTTGGATGATGACGTCGATGGACGAGACCATCATTTCGCGGATGGTGCGCGACGGCAGCGCATAGCCGCCCATCGTGATCATCGATTCGATGCGGCTCAGCGCCTCGCGCGGCGAGTTGGCGTGCAGCGTGCCCATCGAGCCGTCATGGCCGGTGTTCAT
>JAJPHH010000092.1 GCA_021325385.1 Alphaproteobacteria bacterium | reverse complement strand
TTTCAAGCGCCACCCGATCTATTACGCCGGCCCGGCCAAGACGCCGGCAGGCTACGCCTCGGGCTCGTTCGGCCCGACCACGGCCGGCCGCATGGATTCCTATGTCGACCAGTTCCAGGCAGCCGGCGGCTCGATGGTGATGCTGGCCAAGGGCAATCGCTCTCGCCAGGTGCGCGACGCCTGCGCCAAGCATGGCGGCTTCTATCTCGGCTCGATCGGCGGCCCGGCGGCGCTACTGGCGCAGGAAAGCATTCGCAAAGTCGAGGTCGTGGAATATCCCGAATTGGGCATGGAGGCGGTCTGGCGGATCGAGGTCAAGGACTTCCCGGCCTTCATCGTCATCGACGATAAGGGCAATGATTTCTTCAAGGAGCTGAATCTCGGCTGATTCTGGCCGGCGTATTATCCAAATCGCCTCTCGCCCCTTTCATCCCGGTCGCCTCCCGCGCTAAGCTTCAGAACGACAAGGAGCGGCGCATGGCGATCGAGCGCGGTTCTCCCCTCGACCTGGCCAAGCGCGCGGCGGACCGCCGCGCCAAAAGCCGGTCTGACGCGAATGCGCGCGACCACGGCTGGCGGCGCGAGACATATTGCCTGCCGCGGAGCCAAGCGCGCGAAAAAGCGCAGGAATGGTTTAAGCGCTACCCGAAATCCGCCTATATGACCGAGATCGAATTCTGGCGCGAACTCGCCGACGGCCGCATCGAGTTCACCATCCGGCGCCTGCCAAGCGCCGATTGAAGCTGGCGCGGCTCATTGAAGCGAGGCTCCGATCGCGCCTTCGCCGCTGGTTTGATTCGACCCCCCGCCTGCCTCCTCTTCGCCAGGGCATGAAAACCATCTGAGCGGCCGCGCCTATGTTGTTCCGCCGACGCCGCGCGGGACTTCGGCGCGGTCGACAATTGTTTCGCAACGTTTTGCCGTCGCGAGTTTTCTATCCGCAGCCCTTTTCGATCGTTCTACACGGCCTTTGCCGCACTGCGGCAATGAATAAAGCTGGAATAAACGATTTGTTCACCGCACTGAATTTTGCCTATAAAGCTCACTTTTTTGTGAGCTTCAGTAAAGCGCTCCACCTTATTTGAAGAATTAACGCCCGGTGAACAGCTTAATTATAGATCAAATTACTTACAGATAATCGCCAGATTTTAGCCATATTGGCCAACTCGATTGTGACGCGGGCGCAACAGACTTTTCGACATAATCAGCGTTATAGATCGGGCCATCTCGGGGGCGGGCTGTCGAGTTCCTCCCGCTGGGTCCGGAAACGAGGAGTTTTCAATGAAAAAGATACTGATTGGGGCGCTCCTGGCCGGCGTCGCCTCGTCGGCTTTCGCGGCGGACTTGCCGACCCGCAAGGGGCCGCCGGTTTACACGCCGCCGCCGCCGCCGATCTTCAGCTGGACCGGCTTTTATCTGGGCGTGAACGGCAGTTATGACTGGGGGACGATGCGCCACGGCAATGGCGTCTTCGGCAATCCGTCGGGCGGCATGGGCGGCATAACCGCCGGTTATAACTACCAGATCGGTCAGTTCGTGATCGGCCTCGAAGGCGATTACGATTGGGGCGACGTCTCCAAGAACCGGGCGCTCGACGCGGCCGGCTCGTTCTCGAAACTGCACATGCTGGAATTCGCGACGGCTCGCGCACGCGCCGGCATGGCCTTCGATCGGGCGCTGATCTATGTCACCGGCGGCTATGCCGGCGGCGAGGTCAACGGCACGATCTTCGATGCGCCCGCGGGGGTGGTGGCCGTCAACAACTCCTGGTTGAGCGGCTACGCCGTCGGCGGCGGCATCGAATACGCGTTCACCCCGAATATTTCGGGCAAGGCGGAATATCTGTTCTCGTCGCTCGCCGGCAACGCAATCGCCACGCCGGGCTACGCCGCAAGGACTGGACTGGATGTCTCCATGATCCGCGCGGGCCTCAACTACAAGTTCTGATCGTCGGATCAGGCGACCTTCCGAAAGCCCGGCGGGGAGACCCGCCGGGCTTTTGCATGGGGCGAGTCAGGTCGGATCGACGCGGGTCGCTGCGAAGGCGGGCGTGGCGGCGGCGAAGCGGTCGAGCCACGCGACAAGGCGGGGATGGTCGTCCCGCCACCGGCCGGCGAAGCGGAGATCGAGATAGCCCAGGGCGCAGGCGACGGCGATCGCGCCGACATCCCGCGCTCCGTCGGGCGGCGGCGACGCCTCCAGCGCGGCGACTGCGCGCGCCGCCTTGCCGGCCTGATGATCCAGCCATTTGGCCGAATGTTGATCCGGCTCGCGGAATCGCGTCTCGTAAATCCGCAAGATCGAAGCGTCCATCAAGCCGTCCGCCAACGCTTGCCGGGTCAGGGCGGCGAAACGCGGCCCTGGCGTCGCCGGAATGATTCGGCCGCCGCCGGCGAGATGATCCAGGTATTCCAAGATCACCCGGCTGTCATAAAGCGAGGTCCCATCCTCGAGAATCAAGGTCGGTATTTTGCCCAGCGGGTTTTGCCGGCGCAGCGGCTCCTCCGGGTCGTTGGTGTCGGCGTTGACGATTTCGATGCGGTCGGCAAGACCGAGAATCGCCGCGCCGATCCTCACTTTGCGTCCGAAAGGCGAGGGCGGCGACGTGCGCAGGATCAGCATGGACTCCTCCCCAATCGCGAGTTCGGCTCGGCGACACATAGGGGTTTCGCCGATCGCGGCGAGCCGATCAAGCGGCGCGGCGGCCATGCTCTGGTTGCCGAAGCGGGCAGGGCGCCCATATATAGCTCTGCAAATTCCGAGGGGCTGGGCGTCAATCGCTCAAAGCCTCACCTTCCGCGAGGCGTCATGTCCGCTCATAGCGCCGCGTCGCATGGACGCGTGATCATCATCGGCTCCGGTCCGGCCGGCTACACGGCGGCGATCTACGCCGCCCGGGCCATGCTGTCGCCGATTCTGATCGCCGGCTTCGAACCAGGCGGCCAATTGATGATCACCACCGACGTCGAGAACTATCCCGGCTTCGCCGATCCGATCCAGGGCCCTTGGCTGATGGAGCAGATGCGCCTGCAGGCCGAGCATGTCGGCGCGCGGATCGAATCGGATTACGTACAAAAGGTCGATCTCGGCCAGCGGCCCTTCCGCATCGTTTGCGACAGCGGCCGCGTCTTCACCGCCGATTCGCTGATTCTAGCGACCGGCGCCAAGGCCAAGTGGCTCGATTTGCCGAGCGAGCAGACATTCAAGGGCTATGGCGTCTCAGCCTGTGCGACCTGCGACGGATTTTTCTTCCGCGGCAAGAAGGTCGCCGTCATCGGCGGTGGCAATTCCGCGGTCGAGGAAGCGCTGTATCTCAGCAACATCGCCGCGCAGGTTACGATCGTGCATCGGCGCGATTCGTTCCGCGCCGAGAAGATTTTACAAGAGCGGTTGCTGCAGCGGCCGAATGTCGGCGTGATTTGGAATCACACTGTCGAGGAAATTCTTGGTACGAATGATCCGCTTTCTGTGAACGGGGTCAAGCTGATCGATGCGCAGACCGGCGCGCGACAGGAATTGGCCGTCGACGGCGTCTTCGTCGCCATCGGCCACGCCCCGGCGAGCGAATTGGTGCGCGGGCAATTGGCTTTGAAGCCGAACGGCTACGTCCAAACCGCGCCGGGTTCGACGGCGACCAGCGTCGAAGGCGTTTTCGCCGCGGGCGATGTCGCCGACGACGTCTATCGGCAGGCGGTGACCGCGGCCGGGCTCGGCTGCATGGCGGCGCTCGAGGCCGAACGCTGGCTCGCGCGCCTGCCGCAAATGCGGCAAGCCGCGGAATGAGAGGCGAAGCGGTCCGCCCCTATCGGCTCGTTCGCGCGCCGGCGAGGCGACAGGGCCGGGGGACGTACCAAACATGGCCGAGATGCGGCATACGCAGTCCGGTCGGGGGGAAATGATGGATTGGGACAAGCTGCGCATTTTCCAAGCCGCGGCTGACGCGGGCTCGTTCACCCATGCCGGCGAACTCATGGGCCTGAGCCAATCGGCTGTGAGCCGACAGGTCAGCGCGCTCGAACAGGATCTCGGCACGCCGCTGTTTCACCGGCACGCGCGCGGCCTGATCTTGACCGAGCAGGGCGAATTGCTGCTCAACGCCGTCCAGGACGTGGTCCTGAAGCTGGAGGCCGCGCGCAGCCGGCTGATCGACAGCCGCGACAAGCCGCAAGGCGAATTGCGCGTCACCGCCACGCTCGGCTTCGGCGCGATCTGGCTGTCGCCGCGACTCGGCGAGTTCCTCGAACTCTATCCCGAGGTCAAGCTGCAGGTCCTGCTCGACGATGACGAGCTCGATCTCGGCATGCGCGAGGCCGACATCGCGCTGCGCTTGCGCGAGCCGTCGCAGCCCGACCTCATCCGCCGCCGCCTGTTCACCGTCCATTTCCACGCCTATGCCTCGGCCGAATATCTCAAGCGCAACGGCCAGCCGCGGAACGTCGCCGATCTCGACTCGCATCGCATCCTCGCCTTCGGCCCGGTCGGCGCGAATCACATTCTGACCAATCTCAATTCGCTGCTGACGCTGGGCCGCGATCCGCGCAATCCGCGCGCCGCGGCGCTGACGATCAATAATGTCAGCGCGGTGACGCGGGCGGTCGAGCACGGCGTCGGCATCGCGGTGCTGCCGGATTATTGCGTCACGGCGGAGTCAGGTCTGGTCCGCTTGCTGCCGCAGGCGGACATGCCGGAAATGGAGTGCTTTTTGGTCTATCCGGAAGAGATGAAGAACGTCGCCCGCGTGCAGGCGTTCCGCGATTTCCTCGTCGCCAAGGCGCAGAGGTGGAAGTACTGAGCTTTCGCGCAGCGAGGAGAAGGGAGCTCCAACCCTTACATCTTCTCGACTTGTCCGAACTCCAGGTCCACCGGCGTCGCGCGGCCGAAGATCGAGACGGCGACTTTGACGCGCGAGCGGGCTTCGTCGATTTCCTCGACAATGCCGCTGAATGAGGCGAACGGCCCGTCCGCCACGCGCACCTGCTCGCCGATATCGAACCGGATCGAGGATTTCGGTCGCTCGACTCCCTCCGCGACCTGGCCCTTGATTCGCTCAGCCTCGATATCCGGGATCGGCATCGGCTTCTTGTCGGCGCCGAGGAAGCCGGTGACCTTGGGCGTGTTCTTGATCAGATGGTAGACGTCGTCGGTCAAATCGCATTTGACGAGGACATAGCCCGGAAAGAACTTGCGCTCGGAATTGACCTTGCGGCCGCGCCTGACCTCGACGACCTGCTCGGTCGGCACCAGGATCTCTTCGAATTTATCGGCGAGGCCGCGCTGTCCGGCCTGCTCCTTCAAAGATTCGGCGACCTTCTTTTCGAAATTCGAATAAGCGTGGACGATGTACCAGCGCATGCTCATGAGGGAATCCAGTCGAGAAATTTCAATATCTTTTCGCCGCGCTCGGCTGCAGCGTTGAAGCGTCAGCCATGCCGGCCGATGCCGAGCACGAAGCCGACCGCGAAATGAAGGACTTCGTCGACGGCAAGGAAGAACAAGCTCGCCAGAAATACCATCAGCAGGACCAATCCGGTGGTGATCAGCGTCTCGCGCCGGGTCGGCCAGACGACTTTCGCGCCTTCCGCGCGCACCTGCTGAATGAATTCGAAAGGATTGGCCATGATGAGGGTTTCCTGAGCCTGGCCTTGGGCGACGCCTGGCGCCGGCCAGAAAGATTTGCGGCGCGGGACCTCTCGGCCGCGCGCCACACGCGTGTCATATAGGAAAGAGCCGGATCAAGCCAAGCGAAATTTGAAAAAGCGTCCGCTCGCGGCCAAAGTAGCCGCTGTCTGGGCGCCCAGCGAAGCGCCAATATCCATTCGTTCGACGGGTTTTGCCGCGAAAAACCCGCCCGGCTGGGGCCGAGCGGGTCTTTGGGGTAACGAACCTCTTAGTCGAGGACCTCGATCACGCGGCGGGTCCGCGGTTCGACCAGGACTGGCTCGTTATTCCAGATCGTGTAGCGATATCGCGTGACGCCGACTTCCGGCGGGGCCGGATAGTAGACGACATTAGGCGGCAGCACTTCGCCGACGATCACGCGGCCAGGATAGACCGGCGCCGGCGCGGCTTCGACATAATCGTAGTAGCCGGGCGCATAATAGTAGCCCGGCGCGCCGACAATCGCTCCGGCCGCGACCGGCGCCGACGGAGGCGCGGCGACCACCCAGTCCTGGGCATAAGCCGCGGCGGGACTGGCGGCGATGAAGGCTGCGAGAAAGGCTGCTTTGGACATCGTTCTCTCCTTCCTTCCATCCATCCTTGTCGCGAGCCGAAACGCCTGCGAAATCCGATGGTTCCGCCTTTTGGCTTGACGGTTTCGCGGCCGTCCCTTGTCCGGACGCCGGCGATTTTCAGGCGAGAGAGGAGGAAAACGTCGCGGCGCTACTCGGCTCGGCGAGCAGGCTCAGCCGCCGCATGGCCCGCGCGATGCGGGCGAGGCTTAAAAGGGGTCGAACCGATGCGTGGCGGCGACAATCGCGATGGCGGCGAGAGATCCGGCAAGAGCAAGAAGGAGGGTCATGTCCGTCGATTGTTCAAGGATTGGCGATGACGTTGCCGAAATGGGATTTTTGATGAAATGCTGCAATGCGGCAAACTGTCGCCTGTCTGTTGCAATGCAACAAAAACGGCGCGACCGGGCCCGGTCGAGCCTATTGGCGCCGGTGGTCAGGAGTTCGGATTGTCTTCGGCGGCCAGGAGCCGGAATGTGAACATCATATTGTCCTCACGCGCCGCTCGGCAGAGCCGGGCCGGCTTCGGCGCGCCATGCGTCGGCGGCGCGCGGCGAGGCGATCGCCCGCTCTTCGAACAGGCCGCCCCACCCGCGAACCCGGTCGGGCGGGACACCGACCAGCAGAAGGCTCTTCCATAGGGTGGTGGCGATCGAGTCGTACACCGGGACGCCAAGTTCGGCTTCGAGGTCCACGGCAATGCGGGCGCCGCGCATATTCGTGCAGACGATGGCGACCGCTTGGCAGCCTTCATGCGCGACCGCGCGGGCCATCTCGGCAATATCGCTTTCCGGCACCTCCGCAAACGAGAAATTGTCTTGAAGGCCGCTATGCCTCTCGGCGAGGCAGGTTATGCCGGCGCGCTTGAAGTTGGCGATTATCCGCGCCTGCACCGTGTCGAGGTAGGGCGTGACCAGGCCGATGCGCGAAACGGCTTTGCGTCGGAAGATTTCCAGGAACGCGAGCACCGACGTGCAGGCGTTGACGCCGGTCGCCGTTTTGATGCGATCGCAGAGCTTCTCGTCGCGCTCGAAGCCCAACCAGCTCGCCGACGTGCCGTTCCAGGCGATGACGTCGACCTTGGCGTGTGTGAGCAGTTCCGCGGCGCGCAGAAACTCCTCCTCGTCGAACTGCTGATCGGAGGCTTCCGAAATGGCGACCTCCGTCACCTTGAACCGACCGAAATGGGCGCTGACGTCCGGCAAACCGGACAGCATCGCCGACGTGACCGGCTCAAGCACCGTGTTGGAGGACGGCGTGAGCATTCCCAGCCGAATTCTTCCACTCATGCGAACCTCCGACGGCGAATTTCAGCTCCCCATTTGGCGCGACTCGCTCACACCGGCAGCTTGCGGCTGTAATCGATGAGGGTCGAGCAGACTAGGAGCGCAAGACCTGCGAGGGCGAAGAACATGAGCGCGAGGAAATAGGACCCTGTCCGCTGGACGATAAAGCCGACAATGACGGGAACCGTGACTCCAGCGATATTTCCGGAGAAATTCATGCAGCCGCCGAGAAAGCCCGATCGTGCGCGGGACGCGAGAATGCCGGGAATCGCCCAGTACATGCCGCACCAACGGAGGAAGAACAGGGTCGAGCTCAGGAGCATCACGACCGCGAGCGAATCGTGCACATAGGCGACGGACAGGACCGAGGCGGTCGAAATGAGCGCGGCCACGCCGAACAGAGTCCTGAAGACTAGGTTGGGCGTGCCGCCCCGCGCGCGCCACCGGTCGCCGATCTGTCCGCCGACGAGCTCGCCCACGAAGCCCGAAAAGAACATGGCGAACAGCGATCCACCGAGTTGCTTGATGTCAAGGCCATGGACAGCCGCGAGGTAGTTCGGCATCCAGGTCAACAGGCCGTAGAAGACGGCATTGAAGAACATCCAGCCCAGGCACATGCACCACACCGAACGATAGCGGAAATAGGCGCCGAGACCCCCGCCGGACGAGGCGGGCGCAAGCGAATCCTCATGCGCGTGGGCCTTGGCGATGAATTCCGCCTCGGCCTTGTTGACCGAAGGATGGTCGGCCGGATTGTCGCGGATGTACCACCACGCGAACAGTCCGCACAGCATCGTGCCGACGCCCGCCACGAGAAAGGAGACGCGCCAGGAGTCGAATTCGGCGATGAGACCTGCGATGATCGCGGAGCCCAGCGCCGCGCCGAGCGGCGCCCCGCCGTCGAGCAAGGTCGCCCCTCGCGCACGCTCGTTCGACGCCATCCAGATTGCGTTGAGCTTGCCGCCAGCCGGATAAATCGGCGCCTCCGACGCGCCGAGGCCTAGGCGCGTGAGCACGAGGACCCAAGCGCTGAACGAGACCGCGGCGATGGCCTGAAAGAAGCCCCACCCCAGAGTGGCCGCGGCGATGACCGCGCGCGGCTTGAAACGATCCGCGAGCATCCCGCCCGGCACTTGCATGAGCGCGTAAGTGATAAAGAAAGCGCTGAGGATAAACCCCTGCGTCTCCAGGCCGATGTCGAATTCCTTCGAGATGACCGGCATCGCGACCGAAATCGACGCCCGATCGACGTAGTTGATGGCGATCAGCATAAGCATCAAAAGGAAGATGCGCCAGCGCACGTTGGTGGGCGCAACAGCGTCGACCGCTTCGAACGGCGGCGCGGAGCTCTCTGTACTCATCGGCGTTTTCCGCAAGATTTCGGCGCTGCCCCCGCCAATTCGGAGGTCGAAGGCGGCGCCATTCGAAAGGCGAGCGCTCGGCGGAGATGAAAGAAGCGATCCCGCTCTGGCCGGGGCGCGAAACTCCGTCTCGCCGACAGCGAAGAGTCCGTGAAAGTATCATGGACTCTTCGCCCTACTAGGATGGGTTATTGTCCGGCGACCACGCGCTTTTCTGACATCATCATACGCGCCAGATAGCGTGCGCCAACTGGGGTTATGTTTCCGTTCCAGTCGGTATAGTAGCCTTCCTCTGTCATCTCGCTGACGACAAACGGCACCCAAACGCCCCACGTATTCTTATTGGCGCCGTCGAACGCGGGGTTCTCGCCTTTGGTGTCGCCATCCGCCCAACCATAAGTGAACCAGAACGTGCGGCGCGCCGGATCATACACCTCCGCAGCCACGTCTCCGCCGGTCAACCCGTGGTTGGCGATGGAGAACCCGGTGTCGCCCAAGGGCGCCTTATCGCGGTTCTCATTGTCCGCGATAAATTTCTTCATCATTTCGACATCGATCTTGCCTGCGCCGCTATTCAACAAATCCAGGGCTCTCGGCTGCCGTGACCCGGTCGATACGAAATACTCGTGATCGTGCTCGTCCGCCGTGTCGCCGATATCCAAAGGCTTCATCTTGGCGGAATCCCAGCGATTTGCCCGCGCTGCAATTCCTTTGTCTTCCTTGGACCATTTGTTGATCACGTTGACGGTCTGATAGCCGACTTCAACCGCCGCCATGTTTCCCTGCGCATCCGCGAAGATATAGTTCCCCTGGTCGCCGATGCCTTTTGGATTCTCCTGGACGAATTTGATGGCCTCGTCGACCGTTGCGACGGTGGACCCCATCTTCAGGAACCAATCCACCGGAGGCGTCTTGTTCTGCGCTTCGGGCTCATTGGGCACGACCCAAGCTCGTGTCCAGGAAAATCCCTTCTCGTTCATTCCGCGGTCGGAGCCGACGTCGAAGTAATGACCGGGCGGATCTTGAATGAGCAACGGCGTATGGACAAATTTGTAACCCTGCTTCGGAATGGTCAAATACACCGTGTCACGAGGCCCTTGGATGTAAGGATTGTCGCTCGTCGAAGCGATGTACGCATTGCCATCTTTGGTTGCTTGGCCAGTCGCGCCCATCAAGGTGCAGGCCTGCGCAACGCCGACAAAGGCCGAGCTTGTCAAAAGCGTTGACATCAGGGCCCACGCCATCGTTTTATTGATTCTCATCGTATTCCTCCCTTGTTCAGGCCGCCCGAATAACGGGCGACAGACATACCTTCGGCCCGCCGGAATGGTTGGCCGTCGGTTCGTTTCGCCGGTCGGCGAAATCCTGTGACGCCGAGGTCCTCACGGCGCCCGCCGCTCGGGGCGAGATCGCCGGTAGAACCGCCGTTACGCTCGCTAATCCATCAGTTCTGCGCCTCCCGACGCGAGGCTTCCTGCTCGAGGACAGCGATGACGCTGCGCGCCGTCGCACGCATGTGCTCGCGCAAGAGGCGCGACAGCGCCGCCCCGTCCCGACGCCGCAGCGCGGCGATAATTTTTTCATGCTCGTCGGCCGACTCGTCCCAGCGCATTTGCGAGAAATTCGCGGCGTAACGAACCCGGGCGATTTTGCGCGAAAACTGCAGGTGAGTCGCGATAAGGCTCTTGTTGCCGGTAGCGGCAGCCAGTTCGGCGTGAACGGCCTGGTTGAGCTCGAAATATTTGGCGCGACGGGCAGCGTGATGATGCTCGATCATTTCGCGATGGCGCGCTTCAATCTGCCTGAGCTCCGCGTCGCTGATGCGCGAGGCGACCAACTCTCCGATCATCGCGTCGAGGGCTTCGAGGACCTCGAAATGCTCGATGACTTCCTCGATTCGAATTGAGGTGACGACGGCGCCGCGACTCGGTTGCAACTCGACCAGCTGCTCGGCGGCGAGGACTTTTAACGCCTCCCGCATGGGCGTACGCGAGACATTCAATTTTCGGCAGAGTTCGAGCTCCTGAACGCGCTCGCCTGGCTTGAGGCATCCCTCCAGGACCAGTTCGCGGAGGATTTCGACGATGTGCTCATGGAGCGATCTGCGCTGCAGCGCGCGAGACGCGAGATCCACCACCTTGGTATTTGCTTGTTCTGGCAAGGGAAGCCTCGCCTCCAAACGTTGCAATCGGTAATTCATAATTATGTCATTGTTGGGCCAAGCAGGCCGTATGCCTCTCCAGATATTCAGGCTTGCCGCTCTCCGGGTCCCCGAACGGATTGGGGGTGATCGCAGCGCAGAAAGCGGCCACGGCCGGGCGCAGCGCTGAACGCGCCGTCAGCCCAGACGACCTCGCCTCGCGACAGCGTCGTCACCGGCCAGCCGCGCACGCGCGCGCCTTCATAAGGCGTGTAGTCGACGTTGTGATGGAGGAGATCGTTGGCGATCGTGATTTCGCGGTTCGGGTCCCATATCGCGAGATCTGCGTCGGCCCCGATCGCGATCGAGCCTTTGCGAGGGTAGAGGCCATACATTTTCGCCGCGTTGGTCGCGGCGAGCGCCACGAATTGGCAGAGATCGATGCGACCGTCATTCACGCCTGCCGAGAATAGAAGCGGCAGGCGCGTCTCGAGGCCGGGGATGCCATTGGGAATGCAGGCGAAGCTCGCAGCCGCTTTGGGGACCTTCTTGCCTTTCGGATCGTCGTAGCGGAACGGCGCATGATCGGACGAAAAAACTTGAAACAGACCGTCGCGCAGCCCATCCCAAACCGCAGCCTGACTGGCTCGGTCACGCGGCGGCGGGCTGCAGACGCATTTCGCGCCGTGAAATCCTGGCGCCGCCAGGTCGTCGGCCGTCAGGAACAGATATTGCGGGCAGGTTTCGGCATAGACGCGCAGGCCTCGGCTCCTGGCCCAGCGAATCTGCTCGATCGCCTCCCGCCCTGAAACATGTACGATCAGGATCGGCGTATCGACGAGTTCGGCGAGCGCGATCGCCCGATGGGTGGCCTCGCGCTCGGCGACCTGCGGCCGGGCCGTTGCATGGAACCGCGGCGCGATATCGCCCGAACGCTCGAGTTTCTCGGTCAGCCATCCGATGCAGTCGGCGTTTTCAGCATGGATCATGACCAGCGCGCGCTCGCGTCGCGCGAGTGCGAGCACGTCGAGAATCTGCCGGTCATTCAATTTGAGCGCGTCATAGGTCATATAGATTTTGAACGACGTGTAGCCGTCGCGGATCAGCGCGGGCAGCTCCTGCCCCAGGACCTGCGGGGTAGGATCGCTGACAATGAGGTGGAACGCGTAATCAAGAACGGCCTTGCCTTCCGCGCGGCGGTGATAGTCGGCCACCGCCTCGCGCAGGCTTTGACCCTTCATCTGGGCGGCGAATGGCATCAATGTCGTCGTGCCGCCGCAGGCCGCCGAGCGGGTGCCGCTTTCGAAATCGTCCGCCATGACCGACTCGTCCCCGGTCGGCTGGTCCAGATGACAATGCGCATCGACGCCGCCGGGGAGAACAAGGAGATCGCGGGCGTCGATTTCATGGCGCCCCGAGGAAAGGCCGTCCGCCAGCGCGACGACGCGGCCGTCGCGCACGCCGATATCGGTACGAAAGACGTCGACGGCGGTCGCCGCCGTTCCTCCTCGGATGACGAGGTCGAATTCAGGCATCGGTTTCCTCCCAAATCGTCCGGTTGCGCTGAGTGCGATGCGCCGTCGTTCGAGCTCAAACCAATTTTGGCGAGCTCGAGAAGGAATATGCATCAGCGGACTATCGTGCGGCGAATATCCTTTGTACTGGCAAGCGCGGTCATGGCGCCCATATTTCTATTCTCGGGCGCCTTTCACTGTCACGTAATGGCTCGTTGCCAGCTCTCAGTGGATTGCTAGCTAGGTTGAACAGGTTTTTCTCTCGCCTATTTCGCATCACTTTCGTCGCATTCGATACGCGCGGCTAAAGCATGAGGCAGGCCGCGCGTTTGCTTTGCGTCGGGACGACGGAAGCTTCCGGCATTTGGCTTTCTCAAATTGAGACCGATGAGAACCTCGGCTTGTTTGACGGCGGCCACGATTGGATCAACAACCGGGACAGGAATTCGTTCGCGGACTTTCTCGGTGAGCCCAGCAAGCGGCGCACCCGCAAGGATGATCACATCAGCCCCTAATGAATCGACCGCCCGATTCGCCTCGGCTACGAGCCGATCCTCTTTTTCTATTTGTACGTCGGAGACGGAGTCGAATGGCTTGTCGACCATGCAAAGACCCGCGCATCGTCCGTTCATGCCGTGCATGTCGACGCAGTCCTGATACCAGGGACCGAGTGCGCGCGCGAACGTGACGATTGCGAAGCGACGTCCCAACATGCAGGCGGTGAGCATCGAAGCCTCCGCCATCCCGATGATAGGAATATCGAAGAGTTCACGGGCGCCGAGGAGCCCCGGGTCGCCGAACGCGGCGATAATCGCCGCGTCAAAATCGCCATGACGTTCGGCAAGCATCTCCAACGCGATAGCGCCTCCGATCTGCGCCTCCGCCCGCGTCGAAATATACGGAACGCCGCGCGATGCGGTGGCGGAGGCGATCGTCACGCCTGGAGACGCTGCTTTAACGGCCGCCCCCATCAGGCGCTTGGTTATGCTCTCGCTAAAATTTGGATTGAGGAGGAGAATCCGCATAACCTTGAACCTTCCGACCCAAGGCAGGAGCGCCATCGCTCCCGCCGCGCTGTCCGTTCACCATCAAATGACGCGATCCCGCGAAGAAGCGCACCTGGTCTATTGAGGCGTGTCGGTCGGATCGGTCCCGAAGCCAGGCACACCCTTGCTGTCCTCGGCCAGCTGCAATTCGTTCAGCAGCGCCTGCTTCTGCGCCTCGGTTGGCTCGGAAGGCTTATTGTCAAGAGCCGGGATGATATATTCGCTCATCATGTATCGCATGATCTGCAGACACTGAGCGTCGCGCAGGCCGCCATTTGGCGACAGAATGCTCGTCATCGTCACGACAGCGTTGTACTTCGGAAGAACGACTATGTTCTGGCCTTTGAACCCCATTGTGTCGAACTCCGGCTGAGAGCCGCCTTCGACGCCGCCTTCGACGATATTGTTGACCCACCAGTAATAGCCGAAGAACGGAGTGCTTTGACCGGTCGTCATCGACTTCACCCAGGCCGCTGGAGCGACTTGCTTGCCTTCCCAACGACCATCTTGCAGCGCGAGCATGCCGAGCCGGGCCATGTCCACGGCGCGCAGCCTCAGACCCCATCCGCCAGAAACGAGGCCTTTCTCGTCGGCGCGCTGCCACGCGGCATGCTTCATTCCGAGCGGCTTGAAAAGCTTTTCGTCGGCGTAATCTTCAAGCTTCTTTCCCGCGGCGGCGGTCAGCATCGCCGTCGCCAGAATGGGATTGACGTCCATGTATTGAAAGACTTTGCCCGGCTCGAGTTCAGGCGTTGTCGTCGCGGCGAGCTTCAGGCGATCGGGAGCTTCGTAATAGATTGGGTCGTTTGGCGGCTTGAAATCGTAGCGCAGCCCCGTGGTCATATTCAGCACATTGCGCAGCTTTACGTTTCCCTTGTCCGCTAAAGCGTCCTTCAGGTCGGGGCGCGACTTCTGGAGAACCTCCTTAACCGAGCTGTCCAGGCTGATCTTGCCTTCGTCGATAAGATCGCCGGCGAGGATCGCCGTGGCGGCCTTGGTGATCGAGTAGAGCTCGTAATTATTGTCGCGGGTCAAGCCGGAGCTATAGCGCTCGAATGCGATTTTACCGTCCTTGACCACGACGAGGCTGCGGATGTCGAACTTGGAGTCTCGGATCCATTTCGAGAGATCAACGAGTTTTCCCGAATCTACGCCGACCTGCTCGGGCCAGACTTGAGGCAGCTCGGTAGGATCATTGTTTGCGGGGAAGGCGACCTTGACCTCGGCCGCGAGGGCTGACGGCGAAGCGGCCCCCAAAACTAGGACTAGCGCCGACGTCACGGCCGGCCAAAGGCGCTGCGCCTTCATCTCTTCCTCCCTGGTCTTTCAATCTCTGGGCCCGCCTGCGCGAGCTTGAGGACCTTTGTCCGGTCCTGGTCCGATGTCAAGTGAATTCTGAATTCTGCATACAATTTTTTCCTGTTCTCATATTTGCCGGAAGTTGCTAAAACAACGGCCTTGCAAGGGGGAAAACGCCGCAAATGCCAGCCAAGAACTCGCGGAATCCTTCGTTTCGAGTGGGCAAGAAACTGCCCGCCGCCGTCGCGCTGCATGAGCAGGCGCGCTCCCGGCTCCGTTCGCTCATCGTGCGCGGGCACCTGCCCCCTGGCGCGTCAATCGTCGAAACGGACCTCAGCCGGTCGCTGGGGATTTCGCGAACTCCGCTGCGCGAAGCCCTCAAGCTGCTGGCGGTCGAGGGCTTGGTCGAGTTGCGCTCCAATCGGAGCTCGCAAATCGCCGCGTTGCGCGGCTCTGAGATCGAGCAAGTGTTCGAGGTTATGGCGGGACTCGAGGGACTGGCCGCAGGACTTGCGGCCGAGCGCGCAAGCGCGAGCGATCTCAAGCGTCTCCGCCAGTTGCAGGAAAGAATGGAGCTGCACCACGACCGCGGCGACCGCGACGACTACTTCGCGGCTAACCAAGAGGTGCATCGACTTGTTGTCGAATGCGCAAAAAATCCTATTCTCGCGTCGACGCATGACGGGCTCTTCGCGAGGGCGGAACGGGCGCGATTCCTAGCTTTGGCGTCGCGCCCGCGATGGGATGAGTCCGTGGTCGAACATCGAGACCTGCTCGCCGCGCTTGAAGCGCGCGATTCCGCCGCCGCATCCCGCATCCTTTCTCTTCACGTCGCTCGGACGGGCCGTGTCGTAAAAGAGGAGATCGAACGGGCTGAGCTTAACGAGGTTGGCGCGTAACTGATGTATTTCCGCTAATAGACCTCAACGACCTCAAGATCGCGCGTTGGCGCCGCGAACGCCAAATTATAAGCGCAGCGATGCGTGTGTTCGCGTCGGACCGGCGGCGCTTCGCTTTACCGAACGCGAGAAAACAGATCGGCCCCGTTGAGGAGCAAACGGGGCCGACTGGCGATCGCCAAGGAGACTGGCCGGCTTCGCTAAAGAGGAGAGCGAAGCCGGCTGATCGGTTCGCGCCAAACAGGGGGCGAGAAGCGTGCACCGACATAAGCTGAAACTGGCCGGCAAAGCCTGTCGTTCCAACGGATTTGGTACGGTTGGAGACAAAATGGCGTCTGATCCGCTCGAAGTCGCGCTAATGAGCGCCTCGCATTTACCCCAAATCGTTGAGCGCGCGACCTCAAAGGCGAAGTCATGGCGAAGGCGCGCGGCCGCGCTCCAGTTCAATGGGAAGCCGCCGCCATCAGCGCGCGGTTCATCAACGCACATCGATATACGTGACGACTTGTCGAGGCGAGATCACGCTCCGCGCGACGCGATGTCCCCAGTTGCCGCTCAACATGTGGACGCCATCAGAGCCGCGACCCTCATAGAAGCCGACATGCCGCCTCATGACGATGATGTCGCCGGGCTTCGGGGCCGCAGTACGGGGCCCGTAATGCATCGCGCTCCCGACGCTCAAGCCAGGCAATGGGCGGCGGCCAGTATGACGCAGAATGAACGATACGAAGGCTCCGCACCATTGGACGCGAAGACCAGTGGGGTTGCCCGATCCGAGCCAGCGGCCAGCTTCCGTGATGACGGACGACTGCGCGTGGGCGGGCGTGATCAAAAGAAGCAACGGAAGAACGTATTTCGACATGGGCGGGACGTAAGGGGAGCCATCGTCCGAGTCCACGGGTTATTCGGGCTACTCCGTTAGAGCGCCTCCGGCAGGATCGTCCTCCAGGCGGCAGTCACGAGACGGTCGCTCTCGCCTGGCGCTTAGCAGGTCGCGCGCAACTGATGCGCAGCTCCCAATCGGAAGCTGACGATCAATTTAAATGGTACGATCGTAGTTCCGCTCTTTCCGCAAGGCGCTCGTACTGTTCCGCGACGTGCAGCATCGTTTGCACGGCTTGTTCATCGGACATCAGTTCCGCTTTTATGCGGGCCTCCTCAGCACGATCTCTCCAATGCTTGGGATCCTTAAGGCGTTTTGGCGATGGCTGCGCGATGTCCACGTCCTGCCACTCAATCGTGAGCGGCCCGACACAACGCCAGTCTTTCATTGACCTCCCCACTTGCCCTTGTACCCATGGCTGGCGCTGGCCGCGAGTCATAATTGTCATACGATACCACAGGCGCCGCCGCGCTTGCGGGCGCATCCCAAAAATAACATTCGTGTCAACTTGCCTGGGAGTCAATCCAAACCAGTTTATTCAGGCCGCGCTAAATACGCGAAAGGGGGTTGATAGTATGTCTGGCTGTGCGCGCTTGGATTGAACGAAAAGCGCGTCGGTGGCCTCCGCTATCCGGCTGCCGCTGGTCGCGCTACCAAAGGAGGCGTCGCGCGGCTGCTGTCGAACACGTGAGAATCTCCATCGCCGCGTAATCGGGCCCAGCTCCTCAACGCTCTGTCGGCCGGGCAGGTTGGTCACCGGTCGATCGGGCGCCGCTGGCCGCCGCCGCGAATAGCTGCCGGTGATGACCTTGCCGCGGCGACGGCCCATCGCCCGCATCAGCCGCTTAAACGCGTTTGCGATCGATCCTCGAGCCGCCGCGCAGCATCCCCGCGATCCCAAGAACGGCCGCGCCGTGAACAACTCGTCGATGCGCCGCGTCAGCGCCAGATCGTTGTCGTCGGCCGGCTTCGGCGTGCCGGCGGATCGACAACGCCTTGTTCTTGCCGTCGAGCATCGCTCTCCGGTCTGGGACGCTCAGCTTTCCGGACCTCTGGGCTGAAAAATCCGCTTAACCGTCAACGGGCCGATCTTGGCGCGCGGCTTCTCGATTTCCCGGTCGCGCTCGGCCTCGCCATCCGATTGATTTTGCTCTGGAAATTCGAGGAGTGGCAGGAGAGGAGGGACTCGAACCCCCAACCCCCGGTTTTGGAGACCGGTGCTCTGCCAATTGAGCTACACTCCTAGCGGCGGCGTTTATCGCGCAACCAGCTTTCGTACGCAAGCGCCGCTGAGCGGCTACAGCGCCGCTGAGCGGCGCGCTGATCAGATCGGCTCGACCCAGACCGCCGTGCCATAGGCGAGCACCTCGGTAATGCCGTCCATGATTTCGTTGGCGTCGTAGCGCATGCCGACGACCGCATTGGCGCCGCCTTGCGCCGCGTGCTCGCACATATGATCGAAGGCCTCCTGCCGGGCGGTCTCGGCAAGATCGACATAGACCGACAGTTTGCCGCCGAAAACAGATTGCAGGCCGCCGACGAAATTGCCGACGACGCTGCGCGAGCGCACCGTGATGCCGCGCACCAGCCCCAAATGCCGGACGATTTTGTATCCGGCGACATCATTGGTCGTGGAGACGATCATCGGCTGCCCCTCGGCCTAACCACAGTTGATCAATGGTATCCCAGGAACTCGGCGGGCGCGAAGCGGAATCGCGCCTCTGGGCAAGCGGCGGCAGGCCGGCTCATCCGGGCTTGTAAACGCGGGTCGCCTCGGGATCGTCGGTCGAGAACGGGACGAATCGCAATTCCTCCCACAGGTCGTCCGGGATCGGGAAGCGCGCCCATTCCAAGGTCTGTCGGACCCGCTCGGGCTTGCTCACGCCGCAAACGGTCGCCGCGACGCGCCGATCGCGCATCGAGAATTGCAGCGCCGCCGCCCCGGGCGGCACGTTGTGGCGGGCGCAGACCTGCTCGATGCGGCGGATCGGATCGAGCGCGGCGTCGGACGCCTCCTGATAGACATAGCGCGGATAGGACGCCGAGCCCTTGGCCAAGACGCCGCCGGCATAGGGCGCGGCGTTGAGCACCGCGATCCCTCTCGCGGCGGCGAAATTCATCATTTCCTCGGCGTTGCGGTTGGCGAGCGTGAACCGATTATGGGTGATCAGCGCGTCGAAGTCCCAATCGCGCAGCAGCGGAATCATGATGTCGACGCGGCCGGCGGCGAGGCCGACCGCCTTGGCCAGGCCCTCCTCCTTGATCCGGAACAGTTCGCCCAACGCGCCGTCGCGGCTCGCCGTCTCGTCGAGCGAGCGGGAATGCTCCGGGTCGTGCAGATGCAGGAGGTCGATCCGCTCGAGGCCGAGCGCCTTCAGGCTCTGCTCCAGCGAGCGGCGCGCCTGGGCGGCGTCGAAAATGTTGGTCGAGGGATCGCGGTCGAGCTTGGTCGAAAGGACGAAGCCCGGCGGCAGGCCGCCGCGCTCGCGGATGACCGCGCCGATCCGCTCCTCGCTGCGGCCCATTCCGTAGATGCGGGACGTGTCGATGAAATTCACCGGACTGTCGAAAATCGCCCGGATCGTGGCTTCGGCCTGCGCCGCCTCGACATGATAGCCGTAAGTGTCCGGCATGTCGCCTAAGCCGGACGTGCCGAAGCAAAGCGGCGTGACCATGAGGTCCGTTCGGCCCAATCGGACCTTGTCCATGATTTCCTCCCTTGTCGCCGCGATTGTTCTATTCGCCGCGGCGAAGATCAAGTCTGGTCCTGGCCGCCCGTCTCACATCTGTCTGAACCCGGACAGCCTGCCCGAACTCAGCGGCGGTCGTGCGGCGCGCCGAAATCGATCTGCGGCCCTTTCGGGACGATGCCGGTCGGATTGACCATGCGCAAACTGCCGTAATAGTGGCGCTTGCATTGGGCGAGATCGCAGGTCTCGGTCACGCCTGGCGTCTGGTACAGCGCGCGCGCATAGGACCACAGCGCCGGATATTCGTAGACGTGGCGCAAGTTGCATTTGAACAGCGCATAATAGACCGCGTCGAACCGGAACAGCGTCGGAAAAAGGCGCCAATCCGCTTCGGTGATCGTATCGCCCAAGAGATAGCGCCGCGTCGCGAGCCGCTCCTCCAGCCAGTCGAGCGTCTCGAACAATTCCGTCACGGCCGTTTCGTAGATCGCTTGATCCCTGGCGAAGCCGCAGCGATAGACGCCGTTATTGACCGTCTCGTAGATGCGCGCGTTGACCGCGTCGATCTCGGCGCGGAGCGCGGCCGGGTAGTAGTCGGTTCGATCGTCGGTAAAGGCGTCGAAGGCGCTGTTGAACATCCGGACGATTTCGGACGATTCATTGTTGACGATGGTCGCGGTCTTCCTGTCCCAGAGGACCGGCACGCTGACGCGCCCCGTATAATGCGGGTCGGCCATGGCGTAGATTTGATGAAGGAATGTCGCGCCGGTGATCGGGTCGGGCGCCGCGAATCGCCAACCGCCTTCGAGCATCAATGGATCGACGAAACTGATCGAAACCGCGCCTTCGAGCTTTTTCAGCGCGCGGAAGATCATCGTGCGATGGCACCAGGGGCACGGATTGGCGACATAGAGATGATAGCGCCCCGCTTCGGCGGGAAAGGGCGAGCTTCCGTCCGCGGTCACCAGGGCGCGGAAGGCGGCCGCCGCCCGGACGAAAGCGCCGCCCCGGCGATAGGCCTCTTCGTTATCGGTCCATTGACCCTCGATGAGCATTCCCATGAGTCGCTCCCTGCGGCGGCGAGCCGCTCGAGGCCCCCATAATGTGTGGAAAGCGAATGAGATCGATTGATCAGGATGGAGCGGGTGAAGGGAATCGAACCCTCGTATTCAGCTTGGAAGGCTGCTGCTCTACCATTGAGCTACACCCGCAATTTCAAAGGGTTATCTGATTTTCAGAGCCCCCGTCGTGTTCTTGTCGCCACCGAGGCCGGCACAATAAGAGAGCGGGGGATCGCCATCAAGCCCGCTTGCCCCGCACGCGCCGGCCAGCGGTCCGAAAATCAGCACGCCGGCCCGCCGCCTCGCCCGCGGGGTTTGAGCCGCCGGCTTTGGGCTTGCCCCGGATTGTCGCCAACGCTCGAGCGCGGCGCGAAAGGGGCGACCGACTCGCAACTGGCCGGGCGTTGGTTCCGAGGCGATCTGTCGCGGAACACGGCCAAAGCAAATGGGTTAGGTTCGGGAACGGGAGAGAAGATGCCCGATATTCAAGGCGAAACCGCGGGCGAGGCGCTGCTCCGTTGGGGAGCTCTCGCAGCGCTGGTCGTGATTGGATGCCTCCTGGCGATTGGGATCGGCTCCGCCATCCTGGGCGTATGAGCCGAGTCTGGGGCGCGGTAAACGGCGTGTCTGAATAGCGCAGACGCTGCGGGCGGCGGCGTTCGTCGCTTCATCCACACCTGGTCGTCGGGATTGGCGCGAATCGGGAGGCCGATCGCGAGCGGGCGCCAGCGCCAAAACGCCGCGCCGGGCCGGGCGGGGAGCGCGCCCAAACCGGCGCGCCTCTGTGGCTCCTCCGCCACGGACCTTCAGCTTTAAAGCAAGTTCAATGGAAATTAACGGCGCGGCCTGCTAATGCCAGCCGCGTGAGAGGGCGAGCGTAAGAAGATGAAAGTTTGGGCGCCGGCGCTTCTGCTCGTTCTTTTGGCTTCGGGCTGCTCGTCAGTGCCGAGCGAGGGTCCGTCGGCTTCCGACATCATTTCCGAGCGTTCGGCCGCGGCCCAGCGTTTCGAGCTCGTCGATCTCGACGGGACGGTCGATCAGGTCTTGATCAGCCGGCGGCCGGATAAATCCATCGCCAGTTTCGGCGATTACCGGCCTTCCTCCGAGCAGCGCATCGGCGTCGGCGACCAGGTCACGGTGACGATCTGGGAGGCCGCCGCCGGCGGCCTGTTCTCGGCCCCGCTGCTGACGGACAAGTTCACGACCGGCTCGAAGAGCGCAACGATCCCGCCGCAGATCGTCGACCGCGACGGCATGATCACCGTGCCCTATGCCGGCCACGTCCATGTCGTCGGCCATACGCCGCGCGAAGTGCAGGCGGCGATCGAGCAGGCGTTGGAAGGCAAGGCGATCCAGCCCCAGGTCCTGGTCGACGTGACGCGTTCGCCGACCAACACCGCGACCGTGCTCGGCGAGGTCGTGAAAGGAGATCGGGTTCCGCTCACGGTCAAGGGCGACCGCGTCCTCGACGTGATCGCCGAAGCCGGCGGGGTCAAGGCGCCGGTCAGCGAGACCTTCGTCGAGCTCAGCCGCGGCGCGCGCACGGCGCGGGTGGCGCTAAGCCGGATCGTCGCCGATCACCGCGAGAACATTTATGTGCAGCCGGGCGACACGATCACCGTGGTGCGCGATCCGCAGACGTTCATCGCCTATGGCGCGACGGGACGGAACGCGGAAATCCCGTTCGACGCGGAGGGGATCAATCTCAACCAGGCGATCGCGAAAGCCGCGGGCCTGCTCGATTTCCGCGCCGATCCGGAAGGCGTATTCCTGTTCCGCTTCGAGCCGGAAAGCGTCGCCCGAGCGCTCCGGCCAAATTCGCCGCTGATCCAGCCGGGCCGGCTGACGCCGTTCGTCTACCGGATCAACATGCGCGATCCGAATTCGCTGTTCGTGGCGCAGCGCTTCCCGATCTTCAACAAGGACGTGATCTACGTCTCCAA
>JAJPHH010000053.1 GCA_021325385.1 Alphaproteobacteria bacterium | reverse complement strand
CCCGAACAATGCGGCTGGACGCCAAACGTGCTGCTCGACATCACATCCGTTTGGGAGAAGAAGCGCGTCGCCATCGAATGCATGGCCGGCCAGGAGCATCTCTGGGACTATTACACGCGCGTCGCGCTGCAGCGCGGCGCACAGGCGGCGCGCAATTCGGATAAGACGATCGCGTACGGCGAAGGCTATGAGAGCGTCTTCCCGCATGTCGTGGAGACCCTCGCGTGAGCGTCGTCGTCACCGGAATTGAACGTACGTCCAAAGAGATCGTCGACGGCTTGGCGCCGTTCGGCGTCGCCACGATCCACGAGGCGCAAGGCCGCGCCGGGCTGCTCGCCTCTTATATGCGGCCGATCTATCCGGGCGCGAAAATCGCCGGCAGCGCGGTGACTGTGTCGCTGCCGCCCGCCGACAATTGGATGATCCATGTCGCGGTCGAGCAATGCGAGAAAGGCGACGTGCTCGTCGTCGCGCCGACTTCGCCGAGCGACGCCGGCTATTTCGGCGAGTTGCTGGCCTGTTCTCTCGCCGCGCGGGGCGTTCTCGGTCTCGTCATCGAGGCGGGCTGCCGCGATGTCGCCGCCTTGCGGGAGATGGATTTCCCCGTCTGGTCGAAGGCGGTGTCGGCGCAAGGCACGGTCAAGGAGACGCTCGGCTCCGTCAATGTCCCGCTCGTCTGCGCCGGCCAGTTGATTCATCCCGGAGACGCGATCGTCGCCGACGACGACGGCGTCGTCGTCGTGCCGCGCGCGAATGCGGCGGACGTGTTGCGCAAGAGCGCCGCCCGCGAGGAGAAGGAGGCGGAGACGCGGGCGAGATTGAAGGCCGGCGAATTGGGCCTCGATCTTTACGGCATGCGCGAGAAGCTCAAGCAGAAGGGCCTCGTCTATCGGCCGCAAGGCGCGAAGGATCGATGAAAGGCGCGGGCGCCGATGGCCGCTGAGCTCAGCATAGCGATCGGCGACTATCCTTTCTCGCGCGCGCTTCGAGCGGGCGTGGTTTCTTCGCCGGCGCTGAAGCTGGACTTCGCCGAGGTTACGCCGATCAACCGCGCCTTCGCGCCGATGGTCCGCGACCTCAAATACGATGTCGCAGAGATCGCGATCGCAACTTTTCTGCAAGCCAAGGCGCATGGCAAGGAGCTGGCCCTCCTGCCAATCGTCGCCTTCGAGCGTTTTCAGGAATCCGCCCTGCTCTGCCGCGCCGACAGCGACATTCGCGGGCCCGCCGATCTCAAAGGCCGCCGCGTCGGCGTGCGCGCCTATAGCCAGACGACCGGCCTCTGGCTGCGCGGCGCGCTCGCCGACGAATACGGCGTGACCGCCGACCGTGTCGAGTGGATCACTTTCGAGGACGCCCATGTCGCCGAATATCGCGATCCGGCCCATGCGCGCCGCGCCGAGCCGGGCAAGTCGATGCTTCAGATGCTGCGCGAGGGCGCGCTCGACGCTGCAATTTTCGGCGCAGAACTCCCGGATGATCCAGCCTTGCGATGCGCGTTCCCGGATCCGGAGGCGGCGGCGCAAAGCTTCCTCGCCAAGCACGGCTTTACGCCGATCAATCACATGGTCTGCGCAAAGGCGGCGCTCGTCGAAGCGCGGCCTGATCTTATTGAAGAGCTGATGAGGATGATCAGCTCGGCGAATGGCGGCGCGGCGGCGCGCAGTCGCGCCGCGCTCGACCCGGCGCTGGAGCTTGCTTCGCGCTACGCCGCGGAGCAAGGCTTAACCGCGCGCCGCCTGAGTCTCGCCGAGATTTGGAGCGGCGCGGCGGGTTGAACCGATCGAGCGAAGGGCTCAGCTCGCGCGCCGCCACGGCGCCAACGACATCGAGGGGGAAGGGGTCGGTGCAGAAAGCTCGGATTGCGGCGAGTCTCGCCCTTTGCTTCGGCCTTTGCGCCTGCGGCATGGAATGGCCCGAAAGCGATCAGGTCGCGCAAGCGAAAATGATCGGCCTGTCCAAAAAGAAAGTTCGCGCCTGCCTCGGCGCGCCGGACTGGCGCAAGGCGATCGGCTCGACGGAGATCTGGTCTTATGGTTCAGGTACGACCGCGATCGAAAGCCAGGGCTTTGCCACTTTCGGCTATCCGCGCCACGCCCGCTGCCGCATCAATGTCGTGATGACCAACGGCGCGGTCAGCCAGATCGACTATGCCGGCCTCGCCGGCGATTCTCTCGACCTTGGCGAGCGGTGCGCGTTCCCCGCCTCTGCTTGCGCAGCGCCATAGCACGGAAATGGGGAGTTCTGACCCGTTGATTCGGCCCGCTACTTCGGCTGCGCGCTCCCGCCGCCGGGCGGCTTGATGACCGGCATATCGCCGACCCTAGGCGCCTTCTTCTCCATTCCGGGGTCGACCTCCTTTTGCGGATGGATGACGCCCTTGCTCTGATCGAGCTTTTCGCTGAGATCGCCTTTCTTGTTCTGCAGGTCGGTTTTCGGCGCGGCGCCTGGCTGACCATCGGCCTCCGACGAAGCCGATTGCGCCGGGCCGGCGGCGCAGAGAAGCGCGACCATCGCCGCGACGATGACGTCGCTTTTGGCTCTCATCTCGGCCTCCGTGCTGGAATTGTAATCATCGCGTCTCGGGAAACCCGCCCCATCGCAATCGGTTCCGCGGCGAGGCTCGTCGCCGGCCTCGCTCGTGCTATGGTCGAGGCATGATGCTGCGTCGGCTCGTCGCCTTTGGCTTGGCCCTCCCATTGCTCGGCGCGCTCAACGCCGAAGCGGCTCAGCCTTGGCGGACGCGGGAAAAGGAGCGCTCAGCCTGGAGCTTAAGCTTTGCGGAGACCGGCCGCGACGGCGCGCCGGAAGTCTATGCCGAGAATTTCGCCGGCCGGCCTGCGCCCGGCCCGGCCGATTGGGGCGCGATCGAGAAGCTCGTCGCCTATTGCCGCGACCACAAGCCGGGCCTCGAGATCAGGACCGCCAGCGGCGCGTGGGGCTATTCCTTTTGGGGCGCCGCCTATGACGTCGCCTACAGAGTGGAGGCGGAGCCGCCGGCGAGCAATCTCTGGCTCGGCGCAGAATCGGTGAATGCGGCGGTGTTTCCCGCCGACGCGCTCGCTTTCCTCGCGGCCTTGCCCGATCAGGGGACGATCGAATTTCGCGTTACCGACGCCTTCGGCCATGCCCATGGCGCGGGCTTCCGTTTGCACGGCGTCGCCCGCGTGCGCCGGCTCATCGCCGCAGCCTGCGGGCGACGGCTCTGATCTGAAGCTTTTGCATTATCGGCGCGCTTGTCCGCTGGTACCGCCACCCCGGATCGAACGGGGGACCTCTAGATCCACAATCTAGCGCTCTAACCAGCTGAGCTATGGCGGCCTGACAGCGAAGAGCGGCGGAACCTAGAATTTATGCGCTGCGGTTGCAAGAGCCGCGAAACGGACCCGCCGACAAAGGCGGCCGCTCCGACGGAGCGGCGCATTCGGCTCGGCTCGGGGGGAGCGGACCGAGCCTGAATTCGATCTCTTAAGCGGACAGCCTGAACGCTCTGGCGATCTGGTTCTTGATCGGATCGACCGGTTCGGCGCCGATCTTCTGCGCCAGATCGCCGAACGCCTTGGCCTGGGCGGCCAGAATTTCGACCTGCTTGCTGGCGTGGTCGCTCTGCACCGCGACGAGCTCGGAAACGCTCTTGCTGTTGATCGCCGCCTTGGCGAAATCGACGCCGGCGTCGAAATTGACGCGCAGGGCCTCGAGCGCCTGGGTGTTGAAAGCGATCACGCCTTTGGCGGCGTTCGCGACGCTCGCCTCAAGCGCATAACTCGCCTCGTCGGCCGCTTCCTTGATCCGCGCGTAAGCGGCGCGGGTCTCGGCGAGGCCTTTTTCGACAGCCTGACGCAGGCTCTCCTGCAGCAAAGCCGAGGGAGACCGGAGCGCCGGGGCCGAAGCGCCTTCTAAAGCGAGGGGTGCGGCAACGTCTGAACTGGCCATCTCGACCGATCCTTTCGAAAGAGGGTTCGTCGTTATTTCTTGAAGCCTGGGGCGTTCTTCTGGATGAGCGCGCCAAGCTCCTTGGCCTGGGCCTGCAGAGCGCCGATCTGGGCCTTTAGGTATTCGTTCTGCAAGTTGAAGGCCTCCTGCGGGTCCTTGGCTTGCACGAGCTTGTGGGCGAAATCGAAGGCCGCGTTCACATTCTGCTCGGCATAGCCAAAAATCTGCGCGTTCACATTTTTGACCTCCGACTGCGCCTGTTGGGCGGCGCCGTCGATGGTTCCAGCCGTTTTCTGGGCGACGCTGACAAAGCCCTCGAAAGCTTTCCGCGCCTGCTCGACGCTGCGCTCGGCAAAATCGCGCAATTCGTTCGGGATTTCGAAATTCGTCATCTGTCTCTCTCCTTGGTCGTTCGCCTCAGGCGATTCCTTGGTTCTGGCGCGCTTATACCACGACTTATGGTGCGATGCAACATTTTATTGCATTGCACCAAATCATGCGTTTCGCTTGGGACAAGCGCCGCAAGGCCGTAGCAAAAAGGCGCGCCAGGCCGTTAAGATTTTAGTAGGATTTGATTTGATGCGCAGCCGCGAGACGGCTGCGTGGAGTGGCCAAGCCTCATGTCCGCTTCGGAACGGCCAGTGTTGGAGTCGTCGGATGTGGCCGCTTTGCTGGCCGGGACGCCGCTTTCGGCGGCCTTGCGCGAAGCCGAGCCGCTTCTGGTCGCCGCCCTCGATCCGCCACGCTTGGTCTATGCGAGCGAGGCCGCGAAGGCGCTGTTCGGAGCGGGCGATCTCGACGAGCTCGGCGCTGCGGCGCTGGGCGGGTTGAGCCCGGGCGCGCGGCGCCTGCGCGAGCTCGGCCGGCTCGTCCCGGCAGGCGCGCCGCCGCGTTTCGAAATGCTGCGCTTCTTCGCCGGCCGCAAGCCGGTGACGCTCGGCCTTTCCTGTCTGCGCGCGACCGACGCCGCCGGCCGAGCTTTTCTCGTTGCGGCGGCGCTGTCGCGAGCGCCGGCGCAGCCCGCGGACGGGACAAGATCGGAGGCGGCCGCGTCGTTGATCGCGGCGTCGGACGCCCCGCTCGCGACGAACGGCGGGCGTTTTCTCTGGAGCGTCGATCAAGATGCGCGTTTCGGCGAGCCCGCGCCAGCGCTCCGCGACGCGCTCGGCGCCAATGCGCCGGAAAACGGCGAATCGGTCCAGGCGCTGAAGGCGCGGCTCGGAATCGACCGCGACGACCGGTTCGAATCGGCCTTGGCGGCGAGAGCGACTTTCGCCGATCTGCGCCTCGCCTGGCCGCTTGCCGGCGGAACGGAAGCCGCCGTTCTGATCTTGTCTGGCGCGCCGCTCTTCGACCGCGAGCGCCGCTTTCTCGGCTTCCGCGGCTTCGGGCGCTTGACCGGCGAGACAATCCTCGCGCCGCGCGCCGCTGAAAACGCGCCGGCGGAGCGCAGCCCTGCGGCGTTCGAAGACAGCGAGGCCTCGCCTGAGCCCGCGCCCGCCATTCCCGCGGCGCAGGCGCCGCAGCAGATGCAAGCGCCGATGGTTCAAAGCGCCGAGATCGTCCCGTTGCGGCCGCCGCCGCTGGGCGGCCTTTCCGCTCAGAACGTCGTGCCGATCCGCCCGGATCTGCGCGCCTTCTTGCCCGCCGAAGCGTTCCGGCCGAGCCAGGACGAAGGGGCTCCGCAGAATCAAGGCGAGCCAAGCATCGAGCTGACGCCGAGCGAGCGCAGCGCCTTCCGGGAGATCGCGCGGGCGCTCGGCGCGAAGGTCCGCGACGACGAAGAGGACGCCGAGCCGGACAGAGCGGAATCGGGGCAGCCGCCGGCGGACGGCGCGATCGCGGAATTAGAGGCGGCGCAACTCGTCGACCGGCTGCCGATCGGCGTGCTCATCGCGCGCGGCGACGACGCGCTCTATCTCAATCGTACTTTGCTCGATCTTCTCGGCTATGAGGACCTTGCGCAATTTCGCGCCGAGTCGAGCGTTTCGCGCCTCTTCGGCAAGAATGACGCCGAGAATTTCGGCCCGACGGCCCGTCCGCTGGCGCTCGCCGCGGCCGACGGCCAAGAAGTCGCGGTCGAAGGGCTGGTTCAGACGATCGACTGGCGCGGGGCGCCGGCGACCCTGTTCTCGTTCCGCCGTTCGGCGGCCGCCGAGGTCGCGCCGCGGCTCGCCGCCCTCGAGCAGGCGGCGACGGAGCGCGAGCGCCAGGCGCGGGAGCTGACCGCGATTCTGGACGCCGCCGCCGACGGGGTCCTCGTCCTTGACCACGACGGCAAAGTCCTCTCGCTCAACCGGTCGGGCGAATCGCTGTTCGGCGTCGAGCGCCGCGACATCGTCGGCCAGGATTTCGCGGCGCTGTTCGCGCCGGAAAGCCGCGAGGCGGCGAAAGCCTCGTTCGAGGCCCTGCGCGCCAGCGGCCTGGCGAGCGAGATCGACCAAGGCCGCGAAATCTTGGCCGCGCGCAAGGATGGACGCAAAGCGCCTTTATTCGTCACCATGGCGAGGATCGGAACCGGCGAAGCCAAGTTCTGCGCAGTGCTGCGCGACATGACGCGCTGGAAAGAGATCGAGCACGATCTCGACGAGGCGCGCCGCCAGGCGGAAAAAGCGAGCGCGCTGAAATCGGAGTTCCTCGCCAAGATCAGCCACGAAATTCGCACCCCCCTCAACGCCATTATCGGTTTCGCCGAAGTGATCATGGAGGAGCGCTTCGGCCCGGTCGGCAACGAAAGGTACAAGGATTATGTCAAGGACATCCACGCCTCCGGCGGGCATGTGATGAGCCTGGTCAACGACCTGCTCGATCTCTCTAAGATTGAAGCAGGCAAGGCCGACCTCAAACTTGCGCCGATCGACGCCAATCTCGTCATCCAGGAATGCTTGGCCCTGATGCAGCCGCAGGCGGCGAACGAGCGTGTGATCATGCGCGCTTCGCTGGCCGAGAAACTGCCGCGAGTCGTCGCCGACGAGCGTTCGCTGCGTCAGATCATGCTGAACCTGATGTCGAATGCGGTGAAGTTCAACGAGCCGGGCGGTCAGGTGATCGTCTCGACCGCGGTGAACGATTCCGGCCAGGCGGTGATCCGCGTGCGCGATACGGGGGTCGGCATGAGCGAGGGCGAGATCGCCACGGCGCTGGAGCCGTTCCGCCAGGTCGACGCCACTCGCCGCCCCGGCGGAACTGGGCTGGGCCTGCCGCTGACCAAGGCGCTGACGGAGGCGAACCGGGCGCAGTTTTCGATCAAGAGCGGCAAGGAGCAGGGCACGCTGGTCGAGCTGGCCTTTCCGACGACGCCGGCCGCGGCGGCGCAGTGACGAGGCTAAAGCTCAAGTCTAGAAGAAGCGGCGAAACGGACTGCCCAAATTACGAAGGTTCCTTACATTATCAAGTGGGCCTTGCCGCTCCCGCGCGAGATTCGGCAAGGAGTAGATTTGGCGATCGGTTCCCGACTCGCGGCGGCTTCGCCGTTGAGATGACGTAATCAATTTTGGGCCGAAAACAAATGATCATCGTTTCGCAACGATATAGCTACCTTGGTTGTGGCCCGCGCGTATCATGCAAAGTATGCGGCAAGACCGCCACAAGCCAAGTCAAGGAAGCCGGCGCGGCTACTTTTGGAGGGCCGCCGGCAGAATGGTCATTGCACTGCGGTTCGTGCAGAACGCCTCTCATGACCACTGTATTTGAAAGACTGCGCAATCCATTTTTTCGGAACCTCACTGAAAAGAACCGCCAGCAATATGAGGCCAACCGGAAAAAGGTGGTGCTTTGGCTACGTGCGGGATGGCCAGAAACTCAAGAGCGACTTCTCAAGGGAGACTTAATCGGCGGAGGCAAGTGGATAAACAAGCGACACCTCGCGTCGTTAAAACGACAGTTTCCAGAATTGTTGGACGCGGCAGCGGATACCTCCGCGTAGTCCAAACCGAGGAGGTCGCATGAGTATCGATCTGATAGGCCAGGGCGAACCGCTGCCGCCAGATTTTCCGTACGAAGGCGAGTGGATACTCTGCCCGCGCATGTTCCTATACGTGCCGCAAGAGCAGTCGCCGCTCGATCCAAGCATCCCACAATTCACAGTATCTCTAAACATTGGGCAGGAAGATTGGTCCTTCGGCTTCGATGTAACGCGCCTGGCAGCAGCCTTGGGGGCGACCGTGGACGTCATCCGCGAAGCGAATCGGCGCGGCGAGTTGACGCTTGAAAACGTCTTCGCGAACACGCCAGGCGGAGAAAACGCGACGTTGAAAATATACGTCTTCGGCTATGCCGGCAAAACGATCGATATAACGGTTGAACAGTTAGCCCAGGCGGGGAGAGCCTAAGGAGAATCTGCGGGCGCAGCGTTCCTAAACCACTGTCGTGCTGCTTGTCGTTGCGCCGCGCCGAGAGGCCGGCACCGTCAGCCGTTTTGCGTGAGGGATCGTCACCCGCAGCATTCGATGACCGGGCTCGGTAGGAATTCAGACGGCCTTTACCGCGTCAGCGCCGAGGATGGCAGAGCGCAATCCGTCATTGTTTGGAACGCTGGCCCTAATGCGCCGGGAAAAGAGGCTGTCAAGGGTCTCCGACCGCGAAGCGGCGCTTCGCGCCCTTGACAGCCTCTTTTCCCGGCGCCTCTGCGACGCGTTCCAAACAATGACGGATTGCGCTCTTTCCGTGGAGTTTCGCTAATCCCCAGCCGCCGCGCAGCCCCTCATCCGGCCGCTTCGCGGCCACCTTCTCCCCGCCTTGCGGGGAGAAGGGAATTTCGCGCCGCTGCGGCGTCCTGTTGACTTGCCGCCGCTGGCGTGGTTTTCCATTTGCTCGCCGGTTCAAGATGCCGGCCCCCGAGACTTCGACGATGGCCTTTGCGCCCCTGAAACGGTCGAAACAGACGCCGTCCGCCGCCAAACGCGGCGCGACGCGCTAGGCGTTCAGCGCTTCTCCGTCGCCTCCCCGGCGGAATCGAAGCGGCCCCACGGGGCGAAAGGGGAGCAGCCGAATTCAAAGCAAGGACAAAGCAATGAGCTTCAAGGTCGCCGTTGTCGGCGCCACGGGCAATGTGGGCCGCGAGATGTTGGACGTTCTGGCCGAGCGCCGCTTCCCGGTCTCGGAAGTCGTCGCTTTGGCTTCGTCGCGCTCGGTCGGCACGGAGATTTCCTTCGGCGACAAGACGCTGAAGTGCCGCAACCTCGAAAACCACGATTTCTCCGATACCGACATCTGCCTGATGTCGGCCGGCGGCTCCGTATCCAAGGAATGGTCGCCGAAGATCGGCGCGCAGGGTTGCGTCGTCATCGATAATTCCTCGGCCTGGCGCTACGATTCGGACGTGCCGCTGATCGTGCCCGAGGTCAATGGCGAGGCGGCCAAGGGCTTTACCAAGAAGAACATCATCGCCAACCCGAATTGCTCGACCGCCCAGCTCGTCGTCGCGCTGAAGCCGCTGCACGACAGGGCGACGATCAAGCGCGTCGTCGTCGCGACGTACCAGTCCGTGTCGGGCGCCGGCAAGGAGGCGATGGACGAACTCTTCGCCCAGACCCGCGCCGTCTTCACCTCCGACCCGGTCACGACCAAGAAGTTCCCGAAGCGCATCGCCTTCAACGTCATTCCGCATATCGATGTATTCATGGAGGACGGCTTCACCAAGGAAGAATGGAAGATGGTCGCGGAGACCAAGAAAATACTCGACCCCAAGATCAAGCTGGTCGCGACCTGCGTGCGCGTGCCGGTCTTCATCGGCCATTCCGAGGCGGTGAATGTCGAATTTGAACAGCCGATCAGCGCCGACGAAGCGCGCGACATTTTGCGCGAGGCGCCGGGCTGCCTGGTCATCGACCGGAGAGAGCCCGGCGGCTACATCACGCCGCACGAGGCGGCCGGCGACGACGCGACCTATATTTCGCGCATCCGCGACGATCCGACGGTTGAGAACGGCCTCGCCTTCTGGTGCGTCTCCGACAATTTGCGCAAGGGCGCGGCGCTCAACGCGGTGCAGATCGCCGAGGCGCTGGTCAATCGCGGCTGGCTGAAGGCGAAGCAGAAGGCGGCGTGAGACGTCCGCTCTTAGCGGCGCAGCGCGTTCGTCGACATCCGGCGCGGCGTCGGACCTGCCGCCCGGCAAATCCGGCAGCCCGACGCTCGCGGCCGGGCGATTGCCGCGTTCGCCGTCCGGGCGTCGCTTGCGCTCGGAGCGAACTTAATCACGCCGCCTCGACGCCGACCTCTTTCCACACCTTTCCCAATTGATCCTTGATGACGCAGAGATGCGGCCGCTTATTGCGCATGGCGACGGTCTTTCCGATGCTTTGGGCCTTCTCGGCGGCGCCGTCGACTGACGGCGCGCGACATTTCAGATTGTCGAGCGGCTCAAGCCGCCCATTCGGCTCGACGGCGAAAAACTCGAGCACATAGATCACGGGGTCGCCTCCTCTGTTCGGCGAAGCCGCTAACCAACGCCGAATGGACGGAAACCGTCAACCGCGTCGACCCTGAGTCGAGCAAATGTGAAGGGAAGCCTGTTTACGACAATGTGAGGACAAATTGCGACAAGTTCGCGAATCGTTCCTCACGCCGCTTCAGGAACGGGTCAGCAGCCCCCAGAGGATGGCCGTCACCATCGCCGTCGCGGCGGCGCTGCAAGCCAAATGCATGTATTTCTTGAGCGCCTCGAGCGCGAGCAAAATGTCTCCGGCGCGCATGGATTCCCTTCTGAGGCGCTTGACGATCCTCCTATAGCCCCCGCAATCTTCCGCCGGAAGATAAAAATGTACCCGGGCGCGAAATCGTACCGCGCCGGGTCCGACGCGGCGACTTCCCCGCCGGGGCGGCGATGTCGTCGCCCGTGCATTTGGAAGCGGCGGCGCGCGGATTGGTCGGCGCCGCAGCAGGCCGCGTCTGTTCCGCGACCTGAAACCTGGGCGCGCCTGAGCAAGCGCAAGCCAAAGCGCAAGGCGGCGAGCGCCCCCGCTTGAAGCAAAGCCGTCTTAGCCATGCCGAGGACCCACGCCTCGGCCTGCTTTGCCGAAGGGTCGAACCGCCGCATTTCTCGCGACGGATGAATACTGCAGCGACGACTCAGGGCCCGCACGCCGTTTCTGCGAGAAACGCGGATAGCGGGGACGGACCGGGCGGACGGACAGGTCCGCTTCAGCAAGCGTCTGCACAATACGGTTGCCGTACTTACTTTCCGATCAGAACGCCGCAAAAACCGGCGAAAACGCCCCGGTCTCTTCGTCCAGCGTCTGCAGCCTGCCGTCGGCGACGCCGAAATAGCAGCCGTGCAGTTTCAGCTTGCCGCGCTCTTCGAGATTCTTGACCCACGGGAAGGTGCGCAGATTTCGCAGGCTCTGGCGCACGGATTCTTTGGCGAGCCGCTCGACATAGTCGGCGATCGGCTCAGTCGGCGGCCCCAGCCGTTTGGCGGCGTCGCCGATCAGGGCGATCCACTGACCGATGAAGTCGCCCGGCGACAGCGGCCGCGAATAGGGGTCGATCTCGTTCTGCACATAGGCGGTGACGCCGCCGCACTGGGCGTGACCCATCACCACGACGTGCTCGACCCTGAGGCCCATCACCGCGAATTCGAGCGCGGCTGACGTCCCGTGGTGGTAGGCGTCCGGACCGTAGGGCGGCACCAAGTTGGCGATGTTGCGGGCGACGAAGAGTTCGCCCGGCCCGACGTCGAAAATCGTCTCGGGCGAGCACCGCGAATCGCAGCAACCGATGATGAGGACGCGCGGCGATTGGCCGCGCTCGGCGAGTTCGCGAAATCGCGCCTGCTCCTGACGAAGGCGGCCGGAGACGAAGGCGCGGTAGCCGGCGATGAGATGCTCGGGAAATCCGTGAGGCAGTTGCTCCGTTTCCGAATTCATCGCACCCTCCTCGTCACGGCCGGGCTTGTCCCGGTGATCTCCACCGGCGCGCCGCGCCAACCTTTCCGAACCCGGCGCGGCGTCCGAGCGAGGACGGCGGGGACGAACGCGGCCGCGACGCTCTAACAAAGCTCCGGCGCCAATGTGGCGAGATCGGCGTTGCCGCCGCACAGCAGCACGCCGACGCGTTCGTCCGCCGCCGGCCTATAGGCGCCGCTCATCAGCGAAGCATAGGTGGCCGCGCCGCCCGGCTCGGCGATGATGCAGAAGTCGCGCCACAGAGCCTTTTGCGCGTCCCGGATGGCCTCGTCCGGAACAAGGACGCTTTCTGCGACAGCCTCGCGGGCGATCTCGTAGACGAGATCGCCGACCCGGCGCGCGCCGAGCGAATCGGCGGCGATCGATTTGACCGGCACGTCGACCGCGCGTCCGGCCGCCAGCGCCGCATGGAGCGCCCGCGAGCCTTCCGGCTCGACAGCGACGACCTTGACCCGGCCCGCGAACCAAGCGGCGACGCCGGCGACGAGCCCGCCGCCGCCGACCGCGACGACCACCGTGTCGAGCTTCGGCAGGGCAAGCCGTGCGAGGTCCTCCTCCCATTCGAGGCCGACCGTACCTTGGCCTTCGATCGTCCGGGCCGAGTCGTAAGCGTGGATCGACAGGGCGCCGCTTTCGGCGACATAGGCCTCGCAAAGCGCCAACGCGTCGAAATAGGTCGCGCCTTTGACGACGACCTCGGCGCCGCTCGCCTTGATCTTGGCGATCTTCACCGGCGCGGCGATTTCCGGCACGAAAATGCGCGCTTTGACGCCGAGCTTGCCGGCGGCGTAGGCGACCGCCGCGCCATGATTGCCGCCGGACGCGGTGGCGACGCCCGCGGGCGGCGGCGAAAGGCTGAGGAGATTGTTGAAGGCGCCGCGCGGCTTGAACGAGCCGGCATGCTGGAGGAATTCGAGCTTGAGCGAGACGGGGCGGGCCGGATCGGCGGGCGAAGCGGCTTCGAAGACCGGCGTGCGCCGGATATGCGGCGCGATTCGGGCGTAGGCGTCGCGGATCGCGGCGGGCGTGACGGGAAGGGTCATAGGTACGGCGCTCGCGAACTTCCCTTCTCCCCGCAAGGCGGGGAGAATGTGGCGGCGAAGCCGCCGGATGAGGGGCTGCGCAGGACTCGAAAGTTACGCGCCCTACGAAACGCTAATCCCCAGCCTCGGCGCTGCTCCTTATCCGGCCCTTCGGGCCACCATCTCCCCGCAAGCGGGGAGATGGTGCGCTGAGGCGCGGCGCCACCCCGTACTAGATCTTCAGCGCGTCCTTCAGTTCGCGCAAGCGGTCGACCCGCTCCTGCGCGGCCTGTTTCTGCTCTTCGGTCGCGTCTTCGAGGTCTTCCTCGGCGCTCTTGATCTCGCCGGCGATGCGGTCGGCGCTCAGTTCGTCAACCGGGATTGTCGTCTCGGCGAGGACAATGAGGCCGGTCGGGCTGACATCGGCGAAGCCGCCGCGGACGAACAGCCGCGTATGCTTGCCGCCCTCGTTGAAGGCGAGGATGCCAGGCCGGATCGTGGTCATGACCGGCGCGTGATCGGCGAGGACTTGGAAATCGCCCTCGCTCCCCGGTACCAGCACGTCGTCGACCGCGCCGCGAAAGACGAGCTTGTCCGGCGAGACGAGTTCGAAGGGGAAGGAGGCCATGGTCAACTCCGCTTGAGCCGCGCGCCCGTTCAGGCGCCTTCGGCCAGCCGCTTGGCCTTGGCGACGGCGTCCTCGATTGTGCCGACCATGTAGAAGGCCGCTTCCGGCAGGTTGTCGTACTTGCCTTCGATGATGCCTTTGAAGCCCTTGACTGTGTCTTCGATCTTCACCTGCACGCCAGGCGTGCCGGTGAACACGGCGGCGACGTCGAAAGGCTGCGACAGGAAGCGCTGGATCTTGCGCGCCCGCGCGACGGTGAGCTTGTCCTCTTCGGAGAGCTCGTCCATGCCCAGAATGGCGATGATGTCCTGCAGCGCCTTGTAGCGCTGCAGCACCTGCTGCACCGAACGGGCGACGTTATAATGCTCCTCGCCGACGATCGTCGCGGTCAGCATGCGCGAGGTCGAGTCGAGCGGATCGACCGCCGGATAAATGCCGAGCTCCGCGATCTGGCGCGACAGCACGGTCGTCGCGTCGAGATGGGCGAAGGAGGTCGCGGGCGCCGGGTCGGTCAAGTCGTCGGCCGGAACGTAAATCGCCTGCACGGACGTGATCGAACCCTTGGTCGTCGTCGTGATGCGCTCTTGCAACGCGCCCATATCGGTGGCGAGCGTCGGCTGATAGCCGACCGCCGACGGAATGCGGCCGAGCAGCGCCGAGACTTCCGAGCCGGCCTGGGTGAAACGGAAGATATTGTCGATGAACAGCAGCACGTCCTGACCCTGGTCGCGGAAATGCTCGGCGACGGTGAGGCCGGTCAGGCCGACGCGGGCTCTCGCGCCCGGCGGCTCGTTCATCTGGCCATAGACCAGCGCGCATTTCGACTTGACGTTCGGATCCGGATCATGCGGGTCGGCGTTGACCTTGGACTCGATGAATTCGTGGTAGAGGTCGTTGCCTTCGCGGGTGCGCTCGCCGACGCCGGCGAAGACCGAATAGCCGCCATGCGTCTTGGCGATATTGTTGATCAATTCCTGGATCAGGACGGTCTTGCCGACGCCCGCGCCGCCGAACAGGCCGATCTTGCCGCCCTTGGCGTAGGGCGCCAGCAGATCGACGACCTTGATGCCGGTGACGAGAATCTGCGCTTCCGTCGACTGATCGACATAGGCCGGCGTCGGCTGATGAATGGCGCGCAAGGCCTCGCCCTTGATCGGACCGGCTTCATCGACCGGCTCGCCGACCACGTTCATGATCCGGCCGAGCGTCGCCTCGCCGACCGGCACGGCGATCGGCTCGCCGGTATCGGTCACTTCCTGGCCGCGCACCAGACCATCGGAAATGTCCATGGCGATGCACCGTACCGAGCTTTCGCCCAAATGCTGCGCGACTTCGAGCACGAGGCGACGGCCCTGGTTCCTGGTCTCCAGCGCGTTGAGAATCTCGGGCAGATGGCCGTCGAACTTCACGTCGACGACGGGACCGATCACCTGGGTGATGCGGCCTGCGGGTCGGTTGGCGTTCGCCATGGTTCAAGTCCTCGCTTCGGAAAGGGTCAGAGCGCTTCCGCGCCCGAAATGATTTCGATCAGCTCTTTGGTGATCATCGCCTGGCGCGTGCGGTTGTAGCGCAGCCGCTGTTTCCTGATCATCTCGCCGGCGTTGCGAGTGGCGTTGTCCATGGCCGTCATCTGCGCGCCGTAGAACGACGCCTGATTCTCGAGCAGGGCGCGATAAACGCGCGCGCCCACCGCGGCCGGCAGAAGTTGCGTGAGAATGTCGCCTTCGTCGGGCTCGTAATCGTAAGAAATCCGACGATCCTCGGCCCCCTTCTTCTCTTCCTCGAATTGCGGCGGGATGATCTGCTGGGCGGTGGGGATTTGCGCGATGACCGATTTGAACCGTGAATAGAAGAGCGTGCACACGTCGAATTCGCCCGCGTCGAACCGATCGAGCACCTTCTTGGCGATCGGCTGCGCGGTCTCGTAGGTCACGTTCCTGACGCCGCGCAGATCGACCGTCTCGATGATCTGCTTCTCGAAGCTGCGGCGGAGCTGATCGTAGCCCTTCTTGCCGACGCAAATGATCTTGATCGTCTTGCCCGCGGCGATCAGCTCATTGGCCTTTTCGCGGGCCAGGCGCACGATCGCGCTGTTGAAGGCGCCGGCAAGGCCGCGCTCGCCGGTGCAGACCAGCAACAGATGCACCTGCTCCGATCCCGTGCCCGAGAGAAGCTTCGGCCCCTGTCCGCCGGCCGCCGCGGCGAGGTTGCCCAGCACGGTTTCGACGCGATCGGCGTAAGGCCGCGCCGCTTCCGCGGCCGCCTGCGCGCGACGCAATTTCGCCGCCGCGACCATCTGCATCGCCTTGGTGATCTTCTGCGTCGAGGTGACGGAGGCGATCCGGTTTCTAAGGTCCTTTAAGGACGGCATCGATCTCGTCTCTTCATCCAAGTGATCCCGTCATGCCCGGCCTTGCGCCGGGAATTCACGCCGCGCCGCCTGCGCATAATCCGAAAGTTCGCTGCGGCTGCTCTGCGTGGGTGGCCGGGACAAGGCTCGGCCATGACGGCTTCATACACCCCGACTACGAAAAGTTCGCCGCATAGGCCTCGACCGCGCTCTTGAGCTTGGCCTCGGTCTCGCTCGAAAGATCGCGGGACGTGCGGATCGACTCGAGGATATCGGCGTTCTTGCCGCGGAGATTGGCGAGCAACCCGTCTTCAAAAGCGCGGACGCGGGCGACCGGCAACTTGTCGAGATAGCCGTTGACGCCGGCATAGATCACGCAGACCTGCTCCTCCATCTTCAGCGGCGAGAATTGCGGCTGCTTGAGCAATTCGGTGAGGCGCGAGCCGCGATTGAGCAGGCGTTGCGTCGCTGCGTCGAGATCGGAGCCGAATTGCGCGAACGCCGCCATTTCGCGGTACTGCGCCAGCTCCAACTTGATCTTGCCGGCGACCTTCTTCATCGCCTTCGTCTGCGCCGCCGAGCCGACGCGCGACACCGACAAGCCGACGTTCACCGCAGGACGAACGCCTTGGTAGAACAGATCGGTCTCGAGAAAGATCTGGCCGTCGGTGATCGAAATCACGTTGGTCGGAATATAGGCCGAGACGTCGTTGGCTTGCGTCTCGATGACGGGCAGCGCCGTCAGCGAGCCCGAGCCGTGCTCGTCGTTGAGCTTGGCGGCGCGCTCCAAAAGGCGCGAATGCAGGTAGAAGACGTCGCCCGGATAGGCCTCTCTTCCCGGCGGACGGCGCAGCAGCAACGACATCTGACGATAGGCGACGGCCTGCTTGGAGAGGTCGTCATAGATGATCAGGGCGTGCATGCCGTTGTCGCGGAAATACTCGCCCATGGCGCAGCCGGCGAACGGCGCAAGGAACTGCATCGGCGCCGGATCGGAGGCGGTAGCCGCCACGATGATCGAATATTCGAGCGCGCCCTGCTCTTCGAGGACCTTGGCGAATTGCGCCACGGTCGAGCGCTTCTGGCCGACCGCGACATAGACGCAATAGAGCTTGATCTTCTCGTCGCCAGAGGCGTTGAGCGGCTTCTGGTTGAGGATCGTATCGAGCGCGATCGCGGTCTTGCCGGTCTGGCGGTCGCCGATGATCAATTCGCGCTGGCCGCGGCCGATCGGGATCATCGCGTCGACCGCTTTCAGACCCGTCGCCATCGGCTCATGCACCGAGCGGCGCGGAATGATGCCGGGCGCTTTGATGTCGACGCGGGCGCGCTTGGCCGCGTTGATCGGGCCCTTGCCGTCGATCGGATTGCCGAGCGCGTCGACGACGCGGCCGAGCAATTCCTTGCCGACCGGCGCGTCGACGATCGCGCCGGTGCGCTTGACGGTCTGTCCTTCCTTGATGTCGCGGTCATTGCCGAAAATGACGATGCCGACATTGTCGCTCTCGAGATTGAGCGCCATGCCGCGCACGCCATTCTCGAACTCGACCATCTCGCCGGCTTCGACATTGTCGAGGCCATAGGCGCGGGCGATGCCGTCGCCGACCGACAGGACCTGACCGACCTCGGTCACCTGCGCTTCAGCGCCGAAATTGGCGATTTCGTTCTTTAAAATGGCGGAGATTTCAGCGGCGCGGATATCCATCAGCCGACCTCTTTCATACGGGTGCGGATTGCATTGAGTTTGGTCTTGAGCGAGCCGTCGACCATGCGCGAGCCGAGCTTGACGATCAGCCCGCCGATGAT
>JAJPHH010000012.1 GCA_021325385.1 Alphaproteobacteria bacterium | reverse complement strand
ATCGTCGGCAATTTCGGCGTGGCGATCATCTGCGTCACGATCCTGGTCAAGCTCGTCTTCTTCCCGCTCGCCAACCGCTCCTATGCGTCGATGGCCAAGATGAAGGCGATCCAGCCGCAGATCGCCGCGCTCAAGGAGCGCTACCCGGAGGACCGCGTCAAACAGCAGCAAGAGCAGATGGAGCTGTTCAAGCGCGAAGGCGTCAATCCGGTCGCCGGCTGTCTGCCGATGGTGATCCAGATCCCGGTTTTCTTCGCGCTCTACAAGGTGATTTTCATCACCATCGAGATGCGTCAGGCCCCGTTCTTCGGTTGGATCAAGGACCTTTCTGCGCCCGATCCGACCAACGTCTTCACGCTGTTCGGCCTCGTTCCCTGGAACCCGACCGTGATTCCGGTCTTCGGCCATTTCCTGATCCTCGGCATCTGGCCGCTGATCATGGGCGTTTCGATGTTCGTCCAGATGAAGATGAATCCCGAGCCCGCGGATCCGGTTCAAAAGACGATGTTCTCGTGGATGCCGGTGATCTTCACCTTCATGCTCGGTTCGTTTCCGTCCGGCCTGGTCATCTACTGGACCTGCAACAACACGCTGTCGGTGATCCAGCAATATGTGATCATGCGCCGCGCCGGCGTGAAGGTCGAACTGTGGGACAATCTCGCCAAGCTGTTCAAGCGCCGGCCGGGCGAAGGAGCGGCGCCGTCAGATCCGCCGCGGGTCGAGCCGGCGCGCAAAGAGAAGACGCGCGAGCGGACCGAGGGCCGCAAGAAGCCCGGCCCAAGCGATGCGGCGGAGCGCGCGGCCTATGGACGCGAACGCGAAGCCGAATAGCGACGCTTTCGAGGCCGGCCGCAAGCTCTTCGCCGGGCCTTGCCAATTCGTCCATGCGGCGGCGCGGCTCGAGACGCTGCCGCCAATCGGGCCGCCCGAAATCGCCTTCGCCGGCCGCTCGAATGTCGGCAAGTCCTCGTTGATCAACGCGCTGACCGGTCGGCAGACCTTGGCGCGGACCTCGCACACGCCGGGCCGCACGCAAGAGCTGATTTTCTTCGATCTCGCCGGCAAGCTGCTGCTCGTCGACATGCCAGGCTACGGCTATGCGGCGGTCGGCAAGGAGAAGGCCGCCGCCTGGGGCAAATTGATCCGCGACTATCTTCGCGGCCGCGCGTCGCTTTTGCGCGTCTTCCTGCTCGTCGACGGCCGGCATGGCTTCAAGGACAAGGACGTCGAGATGATGACGGCGCTCGACGAGGCCGCCGTCTCCTACGCGGTCGTCCTGACCAAGGCGGACGAGATCAAGCCGGCCGAGCGGGCCGCGCGGGTTGAAAGCGTCGAAGCGGCGCTGAGCAGGCGTCCCGCAGCATTTCCGAACGTGCTCGTCACCTCGGCCCGCCGGGGCGACGGCGTCGGCGAATTGCGCGAGCATGTCGCGAGAATTCTAGCCGAGCGCGGCTTTTAGGCGATCCATTCGTGGCGTTGTCGCCGCGGCGCGGATTTCGTCCCGTCGCCGGCATTAATCTATAACCATCAAAACGATGTTTACCCAGCATAACGGCTCAGCTAGTCTCTAACCAAACAAAGGCTTTTGGGAGGTTAGAATGCCGCGCTTCGCCGCTCCCTGGTTTGTTGCTTTTTTCCTCGTCGCCGCCGGCTCGTCCGCGTCGGCTCAACTCGCCGGACAGGAAATTCACATCGGAATCGGCGGCCCGCTCACCACCGGCTCGGCGACTTTCGGCGTCGAAATGCGCCAGGCGGTCGATCTCGCCGTGGCCGAGAAGAATGCGGCCGGCGGCGTTCTCGGCGCGAAGGTCGTCGCCGACGCGGCGGACGACAAGGCGGACGCCGCCGAGGGCGAGAAAGTCGCCAAAAGCTTCTGCGACGGCCCGGCGCTTGGCGTCGTCGGCCATGTCAATAGCGGCGTCACCATCGCCGCATCGAAAGTCTATGCCGGCTGTGGCCTGCCGATGATTACGCCGATGTCGTCCAATCCAGCCGTGACCGAGAACGGCCTGCCCAACGTCTTCCGCCTGACCAATCGCGACGATCGGAAGGGGCCAGGCCTCGCCGCCTACCTGATCGAGAAGATGGGCAAGCGGCGCGCTGTGGTCGTCGACGACGGCACGGCTTACGGCAAAGGCCTCGCGGACAGTTTCGTCAAAGGCTTCGAGGCCAAAGGCGGCGCTGGCGTCGCGCGGCGAGCGGTGAAGGTCGGCGACACGCAATTCGCCGATCTCGTCAAAGCCTTGCCCAAGGAATTCGACGTTCTCTTCTTCGGCGGCATCAGAGAAGGAGCGCTGATCTTGAAAGAGATGCGCGCCGAGGGGTTCAATCAGCTGTTCGCCTGCGGCGACGGCTGCTGGGACGTCAAGGGCTTCATCCTGCCCGCGGTCGGCGCCGCGGGGAAAGGCGAAGGCGTGCGGATTCTTTCCGCCGCGCCGGCCCTGGGCAAAGTGCCAGGCTCCGCCGAATTCGCCGCCGCCTATCAGGCCAAATACGGCCCGATCTATAATTACGCCGCCAATTCCTACGATTCGGCGCGCGTGCTGATGGCCGCGATCGAGACTGCGGCCAAGGCGAAAGGCGCCATGCCCGCTCGCGCCGACGTCCTTGCCGCGCTCAAAGCGATCAAGCTCCAAGGGATCGCTTACGCCAATCCGGTCGAATGGAGCGACAAGGGCGACAACCTCGCCGCGGTGATCTTCGTCAACAAGGTCGTTGGCGATCGCTTCGAGGAGATCGACCAGATCGGGCGGTAGCGGCGACCGTCATTGCCCGGAAATGTCATTCCCGCGTAAGCGGGAATCCAGAATCGCCGCGCTTGAAAGCTTGCTCGGCCTGATTCTCGCTGCGCGGGATGACATGGAGAATGAAAGCCGCCGATTGACGCCGCCGCCGATTGTCGCGAATCTTTCGGCATGGGCGTGGTCTATAATCGACTCGCCGGCCAGGACGTCGGCCGCATTGCGGCGTTGAGCGACGGCATCTTCGCCGTCGCCATGACGCTGCTTGTGCTCGACATTCATCTGCCCGAGACGAGCGGCGTTCATTCCGAGGCCGAGCTTTGGGCCGGCCTCGTCGCCCTCGCGCCGCGACTCGTCGCTTGGCTCATGAGCATGATGACGCTCGGCATATTCTGGCTCGGCCAGCAGACGCAGCTCAATCACCTTCAACGCGCCGACCGCAATTTGAGTTGGCTGCATTTCGTCTTTCTGGCGGTGATTACGCTGATGCCCTTCTCGACGCGGCTCTTGGCGGAGTTCTTTTCCTACCGCGTCGCCTTCTTTCTCTATTGGGCGAACATCCTTTTCGCCGGATTGGCTTTGATGGCTTGCTGGCTCTATGCCGAGCGCGCCCGGCTCGTTCGCGTCGACGCGCCGCCGGAAATCGCCGGCGCGATTTGTAGGCGGATCATTTACGCACAGGCGCTTTACGCTTTCGGCGCCGCGCTCGGCCTCGTCCATGTCGGTCTGGGCGTCGCGTTCATCCTGCTCGTCCAACTCAATTACGTGATCGCGCCGAAGCTGCCGATTTTGTACAAGCTGTGAGCGCTGACCGCTCGCACGGACTCAAAGACGTTCGTCAATGAAACTTGTTTTCCTGCATGGCGCGCCCGCCACGGGTAAATTGACCGTCGCAAAGGCGTTGCTTGACGCCATATCAGGCCGACTTTTAGACAATCACGCCGCGATCGACTTTGCGCGAACGATGTTCGACTTCGGCGCGCCTGGATTTTGGGACCTTGTTCATCAGGTTCGGCTTTCGGCGCTCGAACTGGCGGCGCGACATGATGTCCCGCTGGTTGTCATGACGTTTTGCTATTCCGAGCCGACTGACCGTCCATCGTTCGAACAATTCGAAGCGCTCGTGCGACGGAACGGCGGCCAGTTGCTGCCCGTTTTCCTTTATTGCTCCGATGAGGAAATCGCGCGACGAATCGCCAATCCCGACCGGATCGAGCGACGGAAAACCGCGTCCATGGAGGCGCTGAACAGCTTCAGGCTCGTCTACAACGATGCGCCCGTCCCGCGGGGCGGCTGCCTCAAATTGAATTCCGAGATCAGATCTGCCGCTTCCACCGCGGAGGAAATAATTCGCAGCTTCGGACTGACGCGAAGCAATGCACGCGAGCTTGACAAAGCGTCGCGCTGATTCTTAGCCGGCCGCAGGCTCGAGCCCTGCCTCGCGCAACGCCGTCGCCTGTCGATTCGCCGCCTCTTCTACCGCAAAGCCCTCGATCGCCGCTTCGAACAGCCGATGAAAGTTCAGCGCCGCGCCGAGCCGCAAGAAGACGCCGCCGAGGCCGATCGCGGCGCGGTCCATGAACACGAATTCGCGCGGCACGGTCAGGGGCCCCTGGGCCTTCAGCGCCTGATGCACCGCGAAGGCTTCGCGTCTGCCATAATGGCTGGGCTTGACGCCGTCGGCGATGGTGCGGACGCGGTCGTCGATCAGCGGCCCATAGATGAAGCGCGCCCAGATGGTGAGCGCGTCGATGGTCTCGCGCTTCAAGTTCGCGAAGCCCCAGGTCTCGTAGGCGTGTACGATGCGCGCCCGGTCGTTCGACTTCAGGCCTTCGTACAACTCGACGACGCCGCCGACGAAACTCGCCGGGAATATCCGGATGCAGCCATAATCGAAAAGATTGACGCCGGCGATCTCGTCGCCGCTCGCGACGATCGTATAATTGCCGAGATGCGGATCGCCGTGGATGACGCCGTAATGCGAGAAGGGCCGCCACCAGGCTTCGAACAGGGCGAGGGCGATGGCGTTGCGCGTCTCCTGCGGCGCCTTCTCGAATTTGACCAGCTTCTCGCCGTCGAGCCATTGCATGGTCAAGAGGCGGCGCGTCGACAGCGCCTCGACGATGCGCGGCACGCGCACCATCGGGCGATCGGCGAGCATGAGGCGATAGAGCGTCGCGAGCTTGGCTTCGCGAGCGTAATCGAGCTCCTCGCGAACCCGCGCGCCGATCTCGGCCGCGATTTCGCGCGTGTCGATCGCCGGTCCCATACGGCGGTGGATTGAAAAGATCAGATCGAGATTGGCGAGATCGGCTTCGACCGCGGAGGCCATTTCAGGATATTGCAGTTTGCAAGCGAGGCGCTCGCCGTCCAGCGCCGCCGCGCGATGGACTTGGCCGAGCGAGGCGGCCGCCGCGGGATGAAGATCGAATTCGGCGAAGCGGCTGCGCCAGTTCGGGCCGAGCTCGGCCTGCATGCGGCGCTTGACGAAAGCGGCGCCCATTGCCGGCGCCTCGGCTTGCAGGCGCATCAATTCTTCAGCGTAATCGGGCGGCAGCGCTTCAGGGATCGTCGCCAGCATCTGGGCGACTTTCATCAGCGGCCCCTTCAGCGAGCCGAGGGCGCCGGCCAGCGCTTGGGCTTGGCTGCGCGGGTCCTGGGCGCCGATGAGCCGGTTCGACGCGATGCGAGCGGCCAAAGCGCCGACATTTGCGCCGACGCGGGCGTAGCGCGCCGCCCGCGCCGAAAAACGATTAGCTTCGTTGTCTTGCATGTACGTCCCGATTTATCCTCCCCCGCGAAGCGGGGGAGGGGGACCATGCGAAGCATGGTGGAGGGAGCTCCGGCCTATCAGGATAAATCCCAACCGCCGCGGCCCCCTCCACCGGCCTTCGGCCGGTCCCCCTCCCCCGTCTTCGACGGGGGAGGAAGTACTACCCCATTCCCTCCAACTCCCCGATCATCCGCTCGATCAGCGACAGGCCGATGCGCCAGAAGGACGGGTCGCGCGCGTCGAGTCCGAACGGCTTCAGCAGCTCGGAATGGTGCTTAGTGCCGCCCGCCGCCAGCATAGCGAGGTACCGTTCGGCGAAGCCCTCGCGCGCGTTCTCGTAGACGCCGTAAAGCGAATTCACCAGGCAGTCGCCGAATGCGTAGGCGTAGACATAGAACGGCGAATGGATGAAATGGCCGATATAGGCCCAGTACGTCTCATAGCCGGGGCCGAGCTTGATCGCTGGGCCCAGACTGTCGGCCTGAACGCCCATCCATAGACGGCAGATGTCGTCCGAGGTCAGCTCGCCCTGCTTGCGCTCGGTGTGCAGCCTGCGCTCGAAGATGTAGAATGCGATTTGCCGAACGACGGTGTTCAGCATGTCCTCGACCTTGGCGGCGAGCATCGCTTTGCGAGTCGCCGCGTCGCTGGTTGCGGCGAGCAGCGCCCGGAAGGTCAGCATCTCGCCGAACACCGAGGCGGTCTCCGCCAGGGTGAGCGGCGTCGGCGCCATCAACGCGCCGTTCGGCGCCGCCAAAGTTTGATGCACGCCGTGGCCGAGCTCATGAGCCAACGTCATCACGTCGCGTGGCTTGCCGAGATAATTGACCAGCACGTAAGGATGCGCCGAGGGCGTCGTCGGATGGGCGAAGGCGCCGGGCGCCTTGCCCGGCCGAACCGGCGCGTCGATCCAGCCTTCGTCGAAGAACCGCTTGGCGATGTCGGCCATGCGCGGCGAGAAGCCGCGATAGGCCTCGAGCACCGTGTCCCGCGCTGCGGTCCACGTATAGATGCGCTCCGGCGCGTCCGGCAGCGGCGCGTTGCGGTCCCAATGATTGAGCTGGTCCTTGCCGAACCAGCGCGCCTTCAATTTGTAATAACGATGCGAAAGCCGCGGATAGGAGCTGGTCACCGCGTCGACTAGGGCTTCCACCACTTCGCGTTCGACGCGGTTGGCGAGGTGGCGCGAATCGGCGATGTCGGCGAATTTGCGCCAGCGGTCGGAAATCTCCTTGTCCTTGGCGAGCGTGTTGGAGATCAGCGTGAAGATGCGCAAATTGGCGCCGAGCGTCTCGGCGAGCGCATGGGCAGCGGCCTCGCGTTTCGTTTCGTCCGGATCCTGCATCTTGGCCAAGAGCGGCTCGAGCGTCAGCTCTTCGCCCTCGAATTTGAAGCGTAAGGAGGAGATCGTCTCGTCGAACAGGCGATTCCACGCCGCGACGCCGCTCACCGACTTCTCCAGGAAGAGTTGCTCGAGCTCGTCGCTGAGCTGATGCGGCCGCTCGCGCCTGATGTCTTCGAGCCACGGCCGGTAATGGGCGAGCGCGGAACTTTCGAGCGCGGCCTCGATCAGCTTGTCGTCGAGCCGATTGAGCTCGAGTTCGAAGAACAATAAGTTGCCGGCGATGTCGGTCGCCTTCTGCTGGACGTCGCCATAGAACTTGGCCCGTGCCGGATCGCTGGTGTCGCCGGCATAGACGAGGCCGGCGTACGAGACGAGCCGGCCGACCAGGTCCTGCATCGATTCGTAAGTTCTAACCGCCGCGGCGAGCTTGTCGCCGGCGGCTTCGCTGCGCGCAATCTCGGCCAGCTTGCCGCGATAGGCTGCGGCGAAGGATTTCGCTTCACTGGCGGCTCGCCGCGCGTCCTCGGCGAAAGCCGGCGAATCCATGCCCGAATAAAGATCGTCGAGCCGCCATTCCGGCAAGGCGCCGAGATCCGGCTCGCCGGCGGCCGCGTTGCTCGATTCGGCTTGAAAGGCTCCTGCGTGCTTCAAAATCATTGCGGCCTCGTCATCGGTGCTCGGCCTATATCGGCCATTGCGCCGGCGCGTTCAACGGGCGGCGCAGCGCCAGCGGGGCGCCAAAATGGGACGCCGTTAAGGCGGTGTTTACTGCGTTCGCGCAGCATGCGCCCGAAACAGCGGCCGCCGCCGCGACAAGGGAAGCGCTGATGGCCGCTTTGGTTCTGATAGTCGACGACGATCCGATTCAAAGGCGGCTGTTGGAGGCGATGATTCGGCGCTTCGGCTATGAAGCGGAGACGGCCGAATCAGGCGAAGCCGCGCTCGCGCGGCTGCAGGCTTCGGATCGTCAGCCGGTCGATCTCGCGATTCTCGACTTGGTCATGCCTGATCTCGACGGGATGGGCGTGCTCGAGCGCATGCGCAAGAGCCAGATCACGGTTCCCGCCATCGTCCAGACCGCGCATGGCTCGATCGAAGCCGTCATTTCGGCGATGCGCGCCGGCGCGCTCGACTTCGTCGTCAAGCCGGTCGGGGCCGAGCGCCTGCAGGTCTCGATCAAGAACGCGCTGCGCGTCGACGCGCTCGAGGACGAGTTGCGCCGTGCGACCCGGCGCAACGCCGGCGAACTGAGTTTCCGCGACATCGTCACCAAGTCAGAAAATATGAGCCGCGTGATCCGGCTCGCCGAGCGCGCCGCCAAATCGAACATCCCGGTCCTTATCGAAGGCGAATCGGGCGTCGGCAAAGAATTGATGGCGCGCGCCATCCAAGGCTCCTCCGAGCGGCGCGGCAAGCCGTTCGTCGCGGTCAATTGCGGCGCGCTGCCTGAGAACCTGGTCGAATCGATCCTTTTCGGCCACGAGAAAGGCGCCTTCACCGGCGCGACCGAAAAACATATCGGCAAATTCGCCGAGGCGAATGGCGGCACGTTGTTCCTCGACGAGATCGGCGAACTGCCGATGGACGCCCAGGTCAAATTGCTGCGCGCCCTGCAGGAGGGCGAGATCGATCCGATCGGCGCCCGCCGTCCCCTCAAAATCGATATTCGTCTCGTTTCGGCGACCAATCAGAACCTGGTCGAGCTCGTGCGGCGCGGCCGCTTCCGCGAGGATCTGTTCTACCGTCTCAACGTCTTTCCGATCACGATTCCGCCGCTGAGGGCGCGGGCGCAGGACGTGCCTGATCTCGCGCGACGCTTTCTCGCTCGTTTCTGCGCCGAAGAGGGCAAGCGAATTCGCGGCCTTTCGAGCGAGGCGCTCGCCTTGCTCTCCGCCTACCAATGGCCCGGCAATGTGCGTCAACTCGAAAACGCCTTGTTTCGCGCCGTCGTGCTCGCCGACGGCGATGAACTGACCGCGGCCGAGTTTCCGCAAATCGCCGCGCAGGTCGCCGGCTTCGACGTCCGCATTCCGCCGATCGCGGCGCCGCCGGCGCCGGTCGAGCGCGCCGAGCCGCCGGCCGCCGAAAATCCGCCGCCGCTGTTCGAGCCGCGCGATCCCAATGTGCTGCGAATGCTCGATGAATCCGGCGACGTGCGCAGGCTCGAAGAGATCGAGGCCGAGGCGATTCGATTCGCGCTCTCTCATTATCGCGGCCAGATGTCGAAAATGGCCCGTAAGCTCGGCATCGGGCGCTCGACCCTCTATCGCAAGATGAAGGATATCGGCGTCGAAACCAGCGAGCCGGACGACGGCGCCGACGACGCCGCGGCTTGATCGCATAGATTTGCTTTACGGCGATTGGCCGGCCGCCGCGAAAGCCGTTAGGGTTAAGGCAAAAGCGCCGGGGCGTGCGCGCTGAGGTTTAAAGAATGAGACGAGGGGGCTGGCTCGCCGGAGTGGCGTCGCTTTGCGCATTGGCTCTGGCGAGCAGCGTCAGGTTCCTCGTCAGCGCGCAGGCGGAAGAGCTGCGCGCTGCGCCGGCCTTCGTCGAGCCGGAATTGCCGCCTGCCGGCGACGATGCGCCGCCCGTCGCGGCGGGCGAAAGGAGCGAGGCTCCCGCGAGCGCCGCCCGGCCCGCGTCGAACGACGTTTCGCCGACGGCGCTGAGCGCCGGCGGGGCGCCGTTGCGCTCGAGCGACGCTGAAACGGCGAGTCCGCCGACAAGGACGGATCCCGAAGCCGTGGTCGCGGCCGACCTGCTGTCCGGCGCGACGCCCAGCGACATCGCTGCGGCGATCGAGGCGCTGCCCGAGGCGGACAGCGGGAAAAGTCCGATCGAGGGCATGCCCAGCCGGGCCGCGACGCGGGACGCGCTGGAGCGGTTCTATCTTACGCGCGGCGATATGCCGATCTTCACTGAAGCCAAGGGCGTCAGCGCCGCGGGCCGGGCCGTCATCGGTCGACTCAATCGCGCCGGCGAAGACGGGCTCGATTTGTCGAATTTCGTCCTTCCCGATCCGAATGTTGCGATCGAAAGGCCGGCCGATCTCGCCGAGGCGGAGCTGACGATCGCCGAAGCGATCGTCGCCTACGCGTTTCAAGCGAGCGGCGGGCGCATCAATCCGGCGCGGATTTCGCCTCTGATCACCGCCAAGGCCCAAATCCTTGACGCCGAGCGCGCGCTCGAGACGGTCGCGGCGGCTGAGGATAAGGATGCGGCGCTCGTCGCGTTCAATCCGCCGCAGAAGGGCTACCGCGAGCTGCGCGAAAAATTGGCGGAGCTTCGCGCCGCCTATCCCGAAGCATCGGCGAATTTGCGCCGCCGCCCGCGAAAGGGTCCAGACGGCGAGAACAAAAGCGGCGCGGCGCTGATTCAGCCGAATTTCGACCGTGCAGGCGCCGAAGCCGCCCGAGGCCAGCCGACCCGAGTGGCGACCGCGGCCGTCGGCCTCGCGCGGCTCGACCCGGGATTAGCGCAGGCGCTCGCCGGCCGTGGCCCGCGCGCGCTCGAAGCCGACCTTCTCGCCAATATGGAGATGTGGCGCTGGGAGCCTCGGAACATGGGCGAGGAGCGGATCGAGGTCAATGTCGCCGATTTCACGCTGCGCCTCCTCAAGGGCGACGAGATGCTGCATTCCGCCCGTGTCGTGGTCGGCAAGCCGGATACGCAGACGCCGGTCTTCTCGAATACGATGCGCTACATCGTGATCAATCCGTCATGGAGCGTGCCGCCGTCGATCGTACGCAAGGAGATGCTGCCGAAACTCGCCGAGGATCCCGACTATCTGACCCGTATGGGATACGAGGTGACGTGGCATGGCGACAAGATCAGCGTGAAGCAACCGCCGGGCGAAAAGAACGCGCTCGGCCGATTGGCCTTCATGTTCCCGAACGAACATTCGGTGTACTTGCATGATACGCCGTCGCGCAGTCTGTTCGGCGCAGCGCGGCGGGCGTTCAGCCATGGCTGCGTCAGGGTCGATCAGCCGATCAAGTTGGCCGAGCTCGTCATGGGCGGCGCCTGGAGCGAACAGCGCTTCCGCGCGCTGATCGGCGGCGCAGAGCGTACCGTGTTCCTGCCCCATCCGTTGCCGATCCACATCGAATATTTCACCGCCTTCGTCGACGAGGAAGGCGAATTGCAATTGCGGGAGGACCTCTACGGTCATATGCGCCGCGTCGAATCGGCGCTCGGCCTCGGCTCATAAATGCTTTAGAAAAGTCAAGATTGAACCTCTCGCCAGAAGCCTCTACAACAGGGCGCTCCGGCGTTTTTGGAGCAATTTCGATAGAGTGTGGCTTTAATAGCACAGACGACAAACCGAAAAGCCACACATCACGTACGAGTCAGTAATCCAGGCAGCCGAACAGCTTCCTGGAATGGGGTTAAGTCTCTGATCTCGTTAAAAAAGGGGCAGGTTTGCCGAAGTTGCGAGCCTTGTGCGCCGCTGTTTGGGGAAGGAGGGCGTTCGTCGGCGTCGTCTCTGCGCCGATGCTCGCGTTATTCGCGCTGGCGCCGAACTCCACTGAATCGGCCAAAGCCAATGGCGACACGCGCACCCTGGTCCTGAGCGAGCCGCATACGAACGAATCAGGTTCGTTCACCTACATGGTCAATGGCTCTTACGATCCGGCCGTGCTCGACAAGCTCAATTGGTTCTTGCGCGACTGGCGTCACGACGAGCAGACCCGGATGGATCCGCGGCTTTTCGACATCCTTTGGGAAGTCTATCGCGAGTCGGGTTCAAGCCAACCTGTCGAAATCCTTTCCGGCTATCGCTCGCCGGAGACCAACGCGATGCTGCGCCGACGATCGCGGTTGGTCGCCGAACATTCCTTGCACATTCAGGGCAAAGCGGTCGACGCTCACTTTGTCGACGTGCCGACGGAGAAGATCCGGGAAATCGCCATGCGGATGCAGGATGGCGGCGTCGGCTTCTATCCGATTGGCGTGACGCCCTGGGTCCATATCGACAGCGGCTCCGTGCGCTCGTGGCCGCGCATGAGCCGGGCGGCGCTCGCCCGCCTCTTCCCTGACGGCAAGACCGTGCACATCCCTGCCGACGGCGTGCCCTTGGCCGGCTATGAGCAGGCGCGGGCGGAAATCGAGGCGCGCGGCGGCTCGGTCTTCGCCGCCTCCGCCTATGCCGGGCGCTCGAAGAGCCTGTTCGCCATGCTGTTCGGCGGCGGCGAGGACGAGGGCGACGAAGAGGCGGCGGTGGCGCCGGCGACGACCGACAATCCGCGTGGCCGCGGCGCGGTCATGTCGTTCGCCGCGGCAAGTCCGCAACCGCCGGCCGGCTCGGCTCAGCCCGACGCGGTCAGCCTCGCCAAGCGCGATTTGCCGAAGGGCGAGACGTTCATCGGCCCGGCGCCGGCGAACACGGCCAAGCCGACGGCGACGGCTGCGGTCGATCAGCGCCAGAGCGATGATGCGGACGCCGCGACAGTCGCCATTCCCAAGCCGCCGCGCCGGCCGAGCGCTTTCGCCGCCGCGCTGGGTTACGCGCCGGCGCCGATCCCGCCGACCCGGCCGGCAGAGTTTGCCGCGCTGCAAAGTCCCAACGCGCAGAAAAACGACGCCACGGTCGCTTTGCTGACGCGCAAGCTGCCGACGGTCATCACGCGCGGCCTGGGCGGCTCGCTGCCGCAAAACGCGCTCGCTCTGGCCGATCCCGGCGCGCCGCAATCGCCTGAGCGGATCGCTCTGCTGGCCAAGGCGGCGGCTCTCTCGGCGGCCCTGCCTTCGGCGCCGCCCCTGACGCCGCTCCAGCGGGCGGCCCGTCTCTATGCGCCGCTGCCGCCGATCGGCCCGCTCAAGCCGGCTTTGATTGCGGCGAAGATCGGCCCCTCCGATTTCGGCGTGATGATTGCGCCGAAAACTCCGACCGTCACTCTCGGACAGGCGAAAACGGGCTCCATTTCGGTATCGCCGCGCGCCGACGCCTTGCGCGTCGCTTTGGCACCCGTCGCCGAGGTCGCCGCGGCCTTCGCGCCGGCGCCTCCGGCCGATCTGCAGGTCGATGCGTTCGCGCCGCCGAACGCCGGCCCCCCTAATTCGGTCGAGAGGCCGCTCGCCGGCGCGCAGGATTTGCGCGGAACCGACTGATTTTTGCCCCCGACGTCGGAGCCTTCGTCGGCGTAGCCGACCGCCCGGTCGACCTGAAAATGCGTGATCAGGCCCGGCTCTCGCGCGAGAGCCAACCGCTCGCCGTCGATTTTCCGGACTATTGCGGTCGTTGTGCGCCGCGCAATCCGCCGCTGACCGCGATCGCGGTTATACAGCGGCGGATCGATCGTGCTCGGTCGCTCTGCACGCGATCAGGCGCGCGACAGCGCGTCATGGCGCCGGTCGGCTCGCGGTCCCGCAAAAGCGGCATCAACCGACCAGGCGCCGGCGCCGGCGGCGGCGAAATAAAGAAAGGCGAACGAATAAAGGATCGCCAACTCGCCGTGGTTGAGGATGGGGAAGAAGCCCATCGGCGCATGCGCCATGAAATAGCCGACCGCCATGTAACCCGAAAGGACGAAGGCCACCGGCCGCGTCAGCAATCCCAGGACGATCAACGCGCCGCCGACCAGCTCCATCAGCCCGGTGAAGATCAGCATGGCGAAAGGCTCGCCAGGCGGGACCGCGCCGGGAGGAAAGCCGAGAAGCTTGCCTGTGCCATGCTCGATGAAAAGCAGGCCGACCATGATGCGGAAGAGCGCCTGAATGTAGGGCGCCCAGCTGCGGGGCAATACCGTCAAATCCATCTCGTCTCCCTTGTCCATCTCGTCTCCCATGCGCGCCGGCGGCTAAACTGAACCGCCGACGGCGCGCTTCTGTTCGAACAATCGGCGGGCGGAAACGGCGCCGTTATAGAATCTGTGCGATTTCCTCAAAGGAAAACCGCGGGCTGCGCGGGAACAACTTCGCGTGATCGCCATAGCCGATATTGATCAGGACGTTCGATTTGAAGCGCCCGTCGGGGAAGAACTCGGCGTCGACCTTTTGATTGTCGAAGCCGGTCATCGGGCCAGTGTCGAGACCGACCGCGCGCAGGGCGATGATCAGATAGGCGACCTGCAGCGTGCCGTTCTTATGAGCGATCTCGCGAAGCTCTTCGGCCGGCAGCCCGCTGAAATAGGACTTGAAGTCCGCGTGCGGGAAGAGGAAGGGCAGATGCTCGTAAAATTTCAAGTCGTAGGCGGTGAGCGCCGTCACCGGCGCCGACATCGTCTTGTCGACGTTGCCGGGCATGAGGAACGGCCGGAGGCGCTCTTTGGCCGCTTTGGACTTCAAGAACAGGATGCGCAGGGGCGACTGGTTGGCGCTGGTCGGCCCCAATTTGGCGATGTCGACGGCGCGGCGCAGCAAATCGTCAGAGACTGGCTTGTCGAGGAACCCATTATGGGTGCGCGCCTCGGTGAAGATTTGCGCCAAAGCCGCGTCGTCGATCGGCGCGTAGGCATGTTCGATCTTGGTTTGGACGGTCACAAGAGCCTCCGTGGATGAGAGACTCTAAGATGGACCGCCCAGTAATCATTTCAACCGAGGAAAAAGTGTTGTTATCGATCTATTTGATCGATGGATCGGCCCAGAGCAATCCATCCGCGCGCGGCCCGCCGATGAATTGCTTCTCGCCGAGCAAGCATCGGTCGACGGCCTAGGTCCTGGCGCGAGCGGCCCTGAGCGCGTTGGTCCACCAGACGAGCTCGTCGAGCATCGCGTCGGCCGTCGACTTAAGATAGGCGAGTTCGGAGATCGGCTTGCCCTCGCGCCATACCGCCATGAAATCAGCGCCCGCGATGTGAACGCCGGTTCTTGTCGGCGCCATTTGCAGCTCGACGCAAACGAGGCGCAAGCTTTCGACCGCTCTGGCCCCGCCGACGCCGCCATAGCCGAGAAAAGCCGCCGCCTTGCGGTTCCATTCGACATAGGCGTAGTCGAGCGCGTTCTTCAGCACGGCCGGCACGCCGTGATTATATTCGGCGCAGACGAACAGGTAGCCGTCGAATTCCGCCACCTTCTTCTGCCACCGCTGGCCGATTTCGTTCTGGGTCGGGGCCCAGGCGTTGGTGGCGACCTCGTCGAAAAACGGCATCGGATAATCGCGCAGATCGACAATTTCGACGTCCATGTCGCCGCGCTTGCTGGCGATCTCGAAAATCCAGTTTGCAGGCTTCTCGCCGAAACGGACGGCGCGGGTCGTCGAGATGATGATCGCGATTTTCGGATTGGCCATTTCGAAATCCCATACTGATGTCGGATATTCCGAGACAATACCCACTCATGCAGTTGAAAGCGGCGGAAGTCTCGTTGCAACCGGCAAAATAATGGCGATATGTATCGGCGAAGCCGATGGACGGAGCAGGGCATGATCGACCCGTTAACGCTTGACCAAATGCGTGTCCTGATCGCCGTCGTCGAAACCGGGAGTTTCTCCGGCGCGGCGCGCCGTCTTGGCCGCGTGCAGTCGGCGATCAGCCAAGCGGTCAACACGTTGGAGGGCGTGCTCGGGGTGACCCTGTTTGACCGCAGCGGCAAGACGCCGGCGCTCACCGACGCTGGCGAAGCCATCCTCAAAGACGCGCGGCGGCTGATCGAGGGGGCGCGCAGCCTGAAGGCGCGAGCCGAGAGCATCGCCGCCGATATCGAGCCGGAGCTGACTCTCGCCGTCGACGCTTTCTTTCCGACGCGCCCGCTCATGGCGAGCCTCAAGGCGCTCAACGATGAATTTCCGCGAATGCCAGTCTCGGTGTTCACCGAGGGCCTCGGCGGCTCGGAGCAGCGGCTGCGCGACGGCGTCGCGCGCCTTGCGATCTATCCGGTCATTCCCATCGCCGCGCGCGACCTCGCGGCGGAGTTCTTGACCGAAGTCGCGCTCATTCCGGTCGTCGCCGCCAATCATCCGCTCGCGGCGCTCGACGGCCCGATCCCGCGCGAGGCGCTCGAAGCGCATGTGCAGCTCGTCCTTACTGACCGCACCGCGCTGACGCAGAATCTGCAAGCCGGAATTATCGGCCATCACATCTGGCGTTTCGCCGATCTGTCGACGCGGCTGGAATTCCTGCTCGCCGGTTTCGGCTGGTGCAACATGCCGGCGCATATGGTGATCGACGATATCGAAGCCGGCCGGCTGAGGCGGCTGACGCTCGCCGAAGCCGACGCGTCGCTGCTTCGCGTCCCCATCCATGTCGTGCGGGAGCGAGGACGCGAAGTCGGCCGCGCCGGACGCTGGCTCATCGAGGACCTGCGTAAGCGCCTCGCCGGCCCGGCTTGTACCGCGCACCGGCAGGAGCTGGAGGAGAAGCTCGGCGCCTCCGCCGAAGACGAAGGCGGTCCGCGGGCGCTGGTGGCCTAACCCCTTACTGCGCTGAAGCGCGCGTCGTTGTATGCCCGCCAACGCGCATGCCGACCAGGCCCCTTTCGGTGGCCTCGATTCAACTTCCGTACAGTAGCGAGGCGATGCGGCTCTCGCCGATAACGCCAAACGTACGATTCGCGAAGTCCCGAAGGACCACAGACTGCCGGCTTGAAAAGCATGGATTTCGGCGGCTGCGATCCGAGCGGCCGCGGGGGCGCGCGGCCAAACGCGACAATCCCGGCACGCCGCTTGGCGTCAACAGCAAGCTGCTACGCCTCGCCGCTGCGCGCCTACATCGCTCGCGGCAGAGCCGTCACGAGCCGAGGAGTGGCTGACCTTGCGGCAAGTAAAAATAGTACGGCAGCGGCTATCGCTCAACGTGATCATCGGATAGGTTCAAACGACAACTCCATCGCGGAAGAGCGCCGGTGCTTGCCCGATCACAGGAACTATCGCAAAGAGTACGAGTATCGCAAAGAGTACGTCTAGGCGCGCGGACGACAATCGCCGCTGCCGCGGGATTTGCCTTGGCGGCGGTGATTTTCGGCCCAGCCACGGCTGGCGATCCCAATCCGGTTCCGAAGGCGCCGAAGGGCGATCCCGCCATGCTGGCGGCTTTTGCTCGCGCCGCGGCAAGTCTCGACGAATTCTTCGCCAAATGGCGCAGTCCGCCGCCCGGTGCGCGCGGATTTACCGTCAAAATCGGCCTGATCGATACGCCCACCCCGCCGGGCTACGCGCTGGTTCGGCCCGGCGCCGCCTCGGCGGCCATCGTCGAGTGGTTCTGGATGCACAATCTGCGCGTCGATGGCGCGGGCTTCGCCGCCGAAATCGGTAACGACTCCGAGACGCTGCGCAACGTCTCGTTCGGCGATACGATCCATTTCACGCGGCTGGACATTGGCGATTGGATGTATTTCCAGAACGGCAAAATCATCGGCAATGCGACCGCGTGTCCAGCGCTTGCGCACGCCTCGGTCGATGAGCGGCGCCAGATGAAGGAGCAATACGGGATCGCCTGCGACTGAGGGGGGAAGAATTTTAAGCTGAAGCGGCCGCCAAACTCGCCGTCGGCTCGCGGCGGGAACCCGCCGCCGTCGCTCGCGTTCCCATCCGGCCGGGGAGAGCCGAGATGGACGCTGCGTCGGAACAGAAAGAGCGCGACAAAGTCTGGGATTTGATCAAGGACGCCCATTCCGCCGTTCTCGTCACGGTCGGGCCTGACGGCGTGCTGCAATCGCGGCCGATGGGCTGTCTGCAGAAGGCGTTCGACGGCGTCCTCTGGTTCCTCACCTTTCGCCATTCGGAGAAAATAGCCGAGATCGCGACGGACGAGCATGTCCTCGTCTCCTACGCCGATCCAGCGAAATACGAATACGTTTCGGTGACCGGCCGCGCCCGCACGGTCGACGATCCGGCAAAAATCAAGGAGCTCTGGACAGAAGGCCTACGCGTCTGGTTTCCGGACGGCCCCGACAATCCTGAACTGACCCTGATCGTGGTCGAGGTCGACGAGGCGACCTATTGGACCAACGCGGCGTCTTTAGCGACCTACGCCTGGAAATATGTTCGCGCCGCCGTGACCGGCGAGGGGGCGAAGGGCGAAGAAATCGTCGACACGAATAAGGTCAGGTTCTGAACCGGAAAAAAGCGGCGCGGCTCTTTCGCCACGCGACCGCGCCGTGCTATGGGCCGAGCATGCGGATTTTGCGACGACGATCCTCGCGCCGATGAGCCGATGAACCGGCGACCGTCGTCCATTCCTGTTTTTGGCAATCCCTGATCCGCTATGCCCGACATTCCGCTTTTGCTTGAAGCCGAAACGCCTGCTGACTTTGACGCGATCGAACGGCTTAACGAACGCGTCTTCGGCCCGGGCCGCTTCGCCCGCACCGCCTATCGCCTGCGCGAGACCACGCCGCACGACCTGAGCCTCTCCTTTATCGCGCGGGTCGGCTCGCTGCTGGTCGGCGCCAATCGCATGACGCCAGTTTTTATCGGCGAGGCGCAGGCTTTCTTGCTCGGGCCGCTGACCGTCGAGCCGGTCTTTCGCTCGCAAGGGATCGGCGAAGCCTTGGTGACGCGCTCGCTCGAAGCGGCGAAGGCGGCGGGCGCGAAACTCAGCATCCTTGTCGGCGACGAGCCGTACTATTCGCGCATGGGCTTCAAGCGCGCGCCGCCCGGCCGCCTGCAGATGCCGGGCCCGGTCGATCCGGCGCGGCTGCTCTATTGCGAGATCGCGCCGGGCGCCTTCGAGGGCGTGAAGGGGCGGGTGCGCGGGGCGTAATCGGCCCGCTCCTTGGAGCGGGAGACGAGGCGCCGCGCCTTCAGCCTACAACGCCCTTCTCGCGGAGCGCCCGAATCTCGGCTTCGTCCAGCCCCAGCTCGGCGAGAACGGCGTCGCTGTCTTCGCCCAGCGCCGGCGCGGCGCGGTCGGGGATCATCGCTTCGCCGTCGACGAGCATCGGCGCGCGCACATTGGGGACGAACTTCGCAGCGGCGGCCTTCGAAGGCAATTCGATCCGTAGCCCGCGCGCGCGCGCCTGCGGATCGTCGAAGACCCGAGCGACAGTGTTGATCGGCCCCGCCGGCACCACCGCTTTCTCGAGCGCCGCCAGCAGCTCGGCCGCGCGAAAGGTCCGGGTTCGCTCCTCGAGAAGCTTGATGAAGGTCTCGCGGTGAGCGATGCGGTCGGCGTTGCGCTTGAATCGCTCGTCGTCGGCGAGCGCCTCGACGCCGAGCACCCGGCAGAGATCGCGCGTCTGGCGGTCATTGCCGGCGGCGATGATAATATGGCCGTCGGCGACTTTGAAGACTTGGTACGGCACGAGGTTGGGATGGGCGTTGCCGAGTCGGCGCGGCGAAACGCCGGAGACGAGGAAGTTCAGCGCCTGATTGGCGAGGACGGCGACCTGCGCGTCCATCAGCGCCATGTCGATATAGGCGCCTTCGCCGGTGACGGCGCGGCTCAGCAGAGCCGCCTGGATTGCGACGACCGAATAGAGGCCGCAGAAAATATCGGCGTAGGCGACGCCTGGCTTCTGCGGCTCGCCGTCCGGATCGCCGGTCAAATCCATGATCCCGCCCATGCCTTGGATGATGAAATCGTAGCCGGCGCGTTGCGCATAAGGGCCGGTCTGGCCGAAGCCGGTGATCGAGCAATAGACGAGCCGCGGATTGATCGCCCTCAGGCTTTCATAATCGAGTCCGTATTTGGCGAGGCCGCCGGTCTTGAAATTCTCGATGACGACATCGGTTCGCTCGGCGAGCCTGCGCACCAGGTCTTGCCCGTCCTTGCGCTCGAAGTCGATCGCCACCGAGCGCTTGCCGCGATTGCAGGAATGATAATAGGCGGCGTCGCCGCGGCTTTTATCGGCGGCGGCGACGAAGGGCGGGCCCCAGGCGCGCGTGTCGTCGCCCTGTCCGGGCCGTTCGACCTTGATCACGTCGGCGCCGAGATCGGCGAGCGTCTGCCCCGCCCAGGGGCCGGCGAGGATGCGCGCGAGTTCGAGAACTTTGAGGCCTGCGAGCGGTTTCAATCGAGAAGTCCCAGGGCGATCTAGCGCGACGGCTTTCGCGCCAGCAGCAGCAAGCCTGCGCCTTCGTCGTCGGTCCGACGCGGCGCGCCGAACAGGCGAAAGGCGAGGTAGCCGCCGATTTGTGCGATCACCGACGCGGCGTGCCAAGCAATGCCGCCGCGGAAATGAATGTCGGCGCATTTGATCGGCGACAGGCGCGCCATCCAATACATCGCGCCGTCGGCGTCGCTCCAAGGCGCGTTGTCGACGCTCTCGACGATCGCGCCGGCGCTTGTCGCCAATTCGATCAGCGCCGGTTTCGTCCACCAGGTCAAATGATGCGGCGGCGCGTTGACCATGAAGTTGGGAATGCGGGTAAGAGCGGAAGGGACATGCGGGGCGCCGATAAAGATCAGCCCGCCCGGCTTGGCGGCGCGCATGATTTCGGCGAACAGCGCCTTCGGGTCGCGCACGTGCTCAATGACCTGAAAGCAGCAGACCGCGTCATAAGAGGCCTCGTGCTCGACGAGATGTTGCGCGAGCGTTTCGTTGCGCACGCCCGCGATCGCGGCGCCGTCGCCGAAATTGGGGTCAAGGCCGGTATAGTCCGCCTGCGGCGCGCATTGCCGGAAACCGCCATGGCCGCAGCCGACGTCGAGGACGCGGGCGCCCGGCGGAATATGCTTGGCCGCTATCAAGAACTCCTGGCGAATCGAGTCGCCGGTATAGAGCCGCCATTTCTCGTACCAGGCGTAGAGCTGCTTGTAAAAGACCTGATCGCCGTCGCGCGGCGGGTCGAAAAAATAGAGGCCGGTGGGCGATTCCCAAAGTCCGAAACGCTTGACGTCGCCGAAGCTGGAGCGTGCGTCAGTCTTGAACACGATACGCCAGAGGTCGAGGAGCAACCGCGCCGACATCGATTGTACCTGACGGACGGCGGGTCGGCCTGTGATCGGACAAAGCGGCGGAGCGGTCGCGGCGGAAATAGAAATCTCCCGATCGGTTCGGCGGCGCGGCTGACAGGCGTCCGCCGCCCGGCCCGCTTATGAGCTTTCCGCCGGGTAAAGGCAATTGCCGGCGGCTTCGCTCTCCGCCGATGCGGTTGGAGCGTCGCGTTGCACGCGCAAGACTCGGCCGGTTTTGTCGACCGTGTAGCGAATATGGGCCCAGGCGATGCGCGAGGCGAAAAAACTCGCGCAAAGCAGCCCTGTCCAGAGCAGCGGCAGGGGCAGAAGGGTCAGCGCGAACAGCCGGGTGAAGAAACGGAAAGCGCGCGTATCGACGACGCCGAGGCGCCGGCTGGCGTAGAGCCGCAATTCGGCGCTCAGCCAGTCCAGGGCAGCAAGCGCAATGAGCGTCGCCAAGGCCGCGCCGGCCTGCGGCGCTTGCGCTGCGGCGGCTGCGATGAGCAGGAGACGAGCGCAAAGGTCGGCGATCGCGATGAGAACGGCCGCGCTCCATAGGGCAGGGCGGTAGAGCTTCAGATATTGCAATTGTCGCCGCGCGAAGGCGACGAGGCGGCGGGGCTCGGGCTCCAGCGGCGTCGGCGCGCGCGCGGCCTGGCGCGCCCAGACGCGGAGGCCAACTGCGGAGGCGCGCGAGCCGATCGGCAGATCGTCGAGGATTTGCCCGGCCAAGGTCGACGGAAGGTCAAGCGCGGCGAGCGCCCGCGCGGTCACGGCGATGCTGCCGCCCCAGATCAGCTTGGTCGCCGGCGGCCGCGGCAAGACGCCGATGCGGCGGTCGAGCGCAGCAACGAGCGCAGCGAAAAGGGTCGGGCGCGTCGGCGTCAGCCAGCGATATCCATTGACGAGATCGGGACCGCCTGCGGCCAGTCCTTCGATCAGCGAGGCGACGTACCAAGGCTGCGGCCGGATGTCGGCGTCGATGAGGAGGACATATTCGTCTTCCGGCCCAAGCGCGTTCAGCGCGGCGACGATATTGGCGCATTTCTGTCCGCTGGAAGCGGTCTGGCCGGCGACCACGAGGTCGATCGTCGGCAGGACGGTCGTCGCCTGAACGGCGCGAACCCGCTCATAGGCTGGATCAGTCTTGGCTTCGACCGCGACGATCAGCCGCCGCGGCGGCAAGCTCTGCCTCTTCAAATCCGCGATCAGGCCGTCGAGGCCAGGCAAGGGCCCGGTCGCGGGCAGGATCACAGTCACGGCGGCGCGCGGCGCGGAGGCCGGAACGCGGAAGCGGCGCAGGAATTGAATCGCGAAGCCGACCGAGACGAAGGCGGCGAAAAGAGCGAAGGCCGCGGCGGCCGGAACAAGCGAATTCATGGCGGTGAGGCGCTGAAAGGCTGCGCCCTATCGCATGGCTCCGCGCGCCGGGCAATGGGCGAAGCCGCTACATGGGCGAAGCCGCTACAGGGGCGAAACGCGAGCTCGTCGCCGTCGGCCGATCCCCACGCCGTGACGAGCGCGCCAACTCTCGGTAAATTGCGCCTCCCGTCTTCGAAGCCAAGATTCAAAGGAAACGTCCCATGTCCTCGATGCAACGTTATGTCGGCCGCGGCGTCATCGTTACCGGGGGCGCCTCCGGCATAGGGCTGCGGGCGGCGGAGCGTTTCCTAAGCGAAGGCGCAGCGGTCGCGCTCTGGGATGCGGACCAGGCCAAGCTCGACGCCGCCAAAGCCTCGCTCGGCGCGAAGGCGCACATCTTCCGGCTTGACGTGACGAGCCCGGTCGCCGTCGAGGAGGCTGCGCTCGCCTCGAACGACGCGCTCGGCCGCATCGACGCGCTCGTTTGCTCGGCCGGCGTCGCCGGCAAGAACGCGCTCGTCGTCGACTATCCGGTCGACGAATGGAAGCGCGTGCTCGACATCAATCTCAACGGCCTCTTCTACTGCAACCGCTATGTCGCGCCTCACATGGTCAAGCGCGGCTATGGCCGCATCGTCAATGTCGCTTCGATCGCCGGCAAGGAGGGCAATCCGACCGCTTCCGCCTATTCCGCCTCCAAGGCGGCGGTGATCGGCTTCACCAAATCGCTCGGCAAGGAGCTGGCCAAGACCGGCGTCACCGTCAATTGCATCACGCCGGCGACGGTGGAGACGCCGATCCTGCAGCAGGTGAGCCAAGCTCATATCGATTATATGCGCTCCAAGATCCCGATGGAGCGCTTCGGCACGGTCGATGAAATGGCGGCGATCATCTCCTGGCTAGCGAGCGAGGAGTGCTCGTTCACGACCGGCGCGGTCTTTGACGTGTCCGGCGGAAGGGCGACGTACTGAGAAGCGGGCAGGGCTGGCCTGCGTCTCCTCGGCGCCCGCGGGAGCCGGATACGCCTTAATAAGCTTGTCAAGCGCAAGCCTCGCCGATCATCGCCGCGACCGTGATCGCGGCGAGGTCCTCCCCCATCGGCGCGATGATCTGCACGCCGCGCGGCAGGCCGTCCGGCCCGAGCCCGACCGGCGCCGCCGCGGCGGGCAATCCAGGACCGCTCGCCAGCGACGACCAGACGAGGAAATCGAGGTACGGACGCTCGGCGCAGTCGACGATCAGCTTGCGCTTATGAATGTCCGGCGCGTGATCGTGCCGGATCGGGCCGACCGGGGCCGGAGGACAAAGCACGACGTCGTAACGCTCGAAGAATCGCGCCCAATGCGCTTGCAGCTTACGGCGCCGCATTTCGAGCTCGCGATACTGGCCCGGCGTGATGCGCACGCCGCGCGCCTGCAGCGCCTGATGCGAGAGATCGCCGCGCTTGTAACGCGGCGCCGTCGCGGCGATCTTGTCGCGCACAGGCCCGGGCAGGCCCCAGCCGATCGCGGCGTGATTGTAGAGGGCGAAGACTTCGAAGACTTCGCTGAATGCAAAGCCCGGGCGGGCGCGATCGTCGATTATCGCTCCCATCGTTTCGAGGCGGCGCGCCGCTTCTTCGACCTTGTCGCGGACGCTTTTGTCGGCCGGCGCAAAAGGATCCGTCGCCCAGAGCGCGACGCGCAGGCCCTTCGCGTTCGTAAACCGAGCCGGCTGCAAGCGGACCGGCCGCTCGGCGTGGCGCGCGCCGGCGATGATTTCGAGCATCAGCTTGAGGTCGCCGGCTGCGCGCGCCATGGGCCCGGCGACCATACAATCGACGTCGCGTTCGGTTCGCTTGTTCGGCGGCGGCGGCATTGTCCCATAGGTCGTCGCCAGACCCCAACTGGTCTTCAGCCCATAGAGGCCGCAGCAATGGGCGGGCCAGCGGATCGAGCCGCCGAGGTCCGAGGCCAGTTCAAGCGCCGACATGCCGGAGGCGAGCGCGGCCGCCGAGCCGCCCGACGATCCGCCCGGCGAGAAGTCCGGGTTCATGGGATGATTGGTCGCGCCGTAAAGCGGATTGAACGTCTGAAAATCGGAGGCGAGGACGGGCGTGTTGGTCTTGCCGAGGATGATCGCGCCCGCCTTGCGTAAGCGCGCCACGGTCGGCGCGTCCGTCTCCGGCCGGCGATCCTTGAAGGCCGGCGCGCCGGCGCTGGCCGTAAATCCGACCGTGTCGAAAGCGTCCTTGATTCCGATCGGCAGGCCTTCCAGCGGCCGCGCCTCGCCTTTCGCGAGGCGCTCGTCGGCGCGGACGGCCGCCGCCCGCGCGGCTTCTTCGTCGACCGCGCAAAAGGCGTTGAGCTTCGGGTTGAGGTCGGCGATGCGGGCAAGCGCCAAATCGACCAATTCGCGGCTCGATATTTGTCCCGTCCGGAGTCTTTCGAGCAGTGATGCGGCGGATTCGAGGAGAAGGTCGGTCATGCAGCGCCCAAACAGGGCGGCAAGCTCGCCCGCGCCGCGGCAAAAAGCAACAACGTGCCGGCCGGCTCGCGCCTCGGCGCGCGAAATGCTATCTTAAACGCCATGACTGTTCACGTGACGCGCGCCGCCGAGGGCTTGGCCCGCCGCGCCTTCACCATCGCTGATCTCGAGTTGATGGCGAAGGTGGGCGTCATTGCGCCGGACGAACGCCTGGAGTTGATCGGCGGGGAGATCGTCCCGATGTCGCCCAAGGGCTCGCGCCATGAAGCGATCAAGATAGCCCTGAACCTCCTCTGGGGCCGGCGCTGTCCTCCGGAATTCGCCTTTGCCCCGGAAACGGGCTTGCGGCTCGACGAGCGCAACTACCTCGAACCAGATTTCATCGTCTTCGAGCGCGCGCGGCTGTCCGTCGAGGTGAAAGGGCCGGACATTCTTTTGGCCGTCGAGGTCGCCGATTCGTCGCTCCGCTACGACCTCGACCGCAAGCCGCTGGTCTATGCCGGCTTCGGCGTGCGCGAGCTCTGGGTGATCGACGCGGCGAGCCGCGTCGTCCACTGTCACGCCGAGCCTTCGCCGGTCGGCTACAAGCGCATCGAGGAGCGCAGCAGCGCCGATCGGTTGACGCCGCTCTACGCGCCCGCCGCCTTCGCCTTCGCGCTCGACGAGCTGGAGCGGGCCTAAGCCTCTAGGCAGAATTCCGCTTCTGCGCGTCTGTCGCGCGGCGAGGCGATCGTTTCGTCAGGGTCGACGATCGGCGTCCGCGCTGCTATTGCCCCTAGGCATTCATCATTTCGCATCGACCGTAGACGAGGCCTTGATGCCGATCGCCGCCATCCTGTTCGACAAGGACGGGACCTTGATCGATTTCGACGAGACGTGGGGACCGGCGACCTACGAAGTGATGCGCGCCCTCGCCAAGGGCGACGAGGCGGCGCTGCGTCGCCAAGCCGAGGCGCTACATTTTTCGCTCGAAACGCGCCGTTTCCTCGGCACCTCGCCGCTGATCGCCGGCTCCTCGGCGAGCTACGGCTCGTTGTGGGGCGAGGCGCTCGGCCGCAGCGATTTCGAAGCGCTGAAGCGCGAGATCGACGCGCTTACCGCGATCGAGTCGTTGAAGAGCCTGTCGCCGATCGGCAAGCCGGCCGACATATTAGGCGTGCTTCGCGGTCGCGGCGTGCGGCTCGGTCTCGCCACGAATGATTCGGAGGCGAGCGCGCGCCGGCAGGCGGCCGCGCTCGGCCTCGACGGCTTACTCGATTTCGTCGCCGGCTACGATTCCGGCCACGGCGGCAAGCCCGCGCCCGGCATGGTTCTCGCTTTCGCCCGGCATATCGGCGTCGCGCCGAGCGACGTCGCGATGGTCGGCGACACGCTGCACGATCTGCGCGCCGCCCGCGCCGCTGGCGCGCTCGCCATCGCCGTGCTGACCGGCCCGGCGGCGATCGCGAACCTCGCCGACGAAGCCGATCACGTCCTTGATGACATCGGCGGGCTGGCGGGCCTCATCGACGCCCTCGCCGCCAAAGAGCGCGCCGCCCTCGCGGCTGGATAGCGCCGCCGGCATGCAATCCTGCGCCTTTGCGCCGCGTTAAAGGCGCATCGGAGAGAGCGATGCCCAAGGAACGCGTCGAAACGGCGGATTTGGCCGAAGCGCCTGCGGTTTCGTGGCGGGGGCTGAAAGCCGCGGCTTGGGCGATCGGGCCTGGGTTGATCGTCATGCTCGCCGACACGGACGCGGGCAACGTTGTCGCCGCGGCGCAAGCCGGCGCCCAGTGGCGCTATCGCCTGCTGCCGCTCGTGCTGGCGCTCACCCCGGTTCTTTACCTGGTTCAAGAGCTGACTGTGAGGCTCGGCTTGTTCACGGGCCGCGGCCATGGCGAATTGATCCGCGAGCGCTTCGGCCTCGGCTGGGCCGGGCTGTCCGCGGCGAATTTGGCCATCGCCGCGTTTGCCTCGATGATCACCGAGTTCTCGGCGGTCGCCGGCGTCGGCGAGCTCGCCGGCGTTTCGCGCGGGGCGGCGCTGATCCTCGCCGCCGGAAGTTTGCTCGCCGTCGTCGCGACCGGCTCTTGCCGTCGCGTCGAACGGATCGCGCTGGCGATCGGCCTCGCCGAACTCGCCTTTTTCGTCGTGGCGTGGACGGCGCGGCCGCACCCGGACGTCCTCGTCCGCGACGCGCTGAGCCAGCCGTTCGGCGACGCCAGGTTCCTGTTCATGGCGGCGGCCATGATCGGGGCGACTTTCAACCCTTGGATGGTCTTCTACCAGCAATCGGCCGTGATCCAGAAAGGCCTATCGCCGCGTCACTATCGCCTCGCCCGCGCCGACACCGCGATCGGCGCCGTTCTGACGCAATTGTTGACAGCGTCGGTTTTGGTCGCCGCGGCCGCAACCCTGGCCTCCCGCGGCGCGGAAACCGGGCTTTCGAGCATTGGCGAGATCAGCGAGGCGCTGGCGCCCCTCTTGGGCGGCGTCGTCGGGCGGGTGGTCTTTTGCGTCGGCGTGCTCGGGGCGGCGATGGCGGCGGCGGCTGTCTCTTCGCTGGCGCTGGCCTGGGGCGTTGGCGAGGTCGCCGGCTATAGCCGATCGCTCGACGACAGTCCGCTCGACGCCAAATGGTTCTATGGATGCTATGCGGGCTGCGTGGTCGCCGCGGCCGCCTTGGTTTACGAAGCGCCCGACCTGGTCCGGATGAATGTGGCGGCGCAGGCGCTCAACGCCTTCCTCATGCCGTTGACGCTCGGCTTTCTCGTCGCGCTCGCCGCCACCGCCCTGCCGCCGCCGCGACGCCTCCGCGGGTTCGCGCTGGCTGGGCTCGTCCTCGTGTTGGCGCTGGTTTGCGCGTTCGGAATCGCCGGCGGCTTGTTCGGCCTGTTTTAGCCCAAAGTCGCGTCTCAGCCTGCCGCCCGCGCGCGCACCAGGTCGCGGGCCTCGACGAGGAGTTGGTCGAGCGAGGCGAGCTTGCTCGGCGGCAGCCGGCCGATCGTCTCGGCGACGAAGCTCCGCTGGCAGGCGATCGCCTTTTCCGCGGCCGCTCGGCCCGCCGGCGTGAGATAGATCGCATGCTGGCGCTTGTCCGCGGCGATCGGCCGGCGTTCGACCAAACCCGCGGCGACCAGCCGATCGATCAGGCCGGAGATGTTCCCTTTGGTCACATAGAGGCGCTCGGCGAGGGTCTGCTGGCTGATTCCTTCCTTTTCGGTCAACGTGGTCAGGACGTCGCATTGCGGGACGGAGAGGCCGAGACGGCGCAAGCGGTCGGCGACCGCTATCCGCATCCGGGTCTCGAGCCGGATCAAGTGGAACCAGACCCGCACCGCTTCGGCTTCGCCGGCTTCTTCGTTCATCCGCTGGCCTCTCAAGGGCGCAAAGCGCCAAAACCCGGATGCTAATGTCCTAGCCGCTCACGGGCAATTTGCCATGCGCCGCGGCGCTCGGCATGTTACGCTCAAATACGATAATCCGCGGCTAGGCCGCGGCGACAGATAAAAGCCGGCAGGGAGGGAGACATGCTGGGATTGATGCAGGATTGGCCGCTGCTGCTGCACAAGATCATCGATTTCGCGGCGGTCCAGCATGGCGGGCAGGAAGTGGTGTCGCGGACCATCGAAGGTCCGATTCATCGCGAGACGTACCGGGAAGTTCGTGCGCGCGCCTTGAAGGGCGCGCAGCGCCTGGCCCGCGACGGGATCAAGCTCGGCGACCGCGTCGCGACGCTCGCTTGGAACAGCCATCGCCACCTCGAGTCGTGGTACTCGATTGTCGGTATCGGCGCGATCTATCACACCGTCAATCCGCGCCTGTTTCCCGATCAGATCGCCTGGATCGTCAATCACGCCGAAGACCGAATCGTAATGGTCGACCTGACTTTCGTGCCGCTGGTCGAAGCTCTGGCCGACAAGCTGCCGACCGTCGAGCGTTACATCGTGTTCACCGACGCGGCGCATATGCCGCAAACGAAGTTGAAGAACGCGGTCCCCTACGAGGAATGGCTCGCCGAAGCCGACGGCGATTTCCGCTGGGTCGAGTTCGACGAGCGCACCGCCGCCGGCCTCTGCTATACGTCGGGCACGACCGGCAATCCCAAAGGCGTGCTCTACTCGCACCGGTCCAATGTCCTGCACTCGATGGCGGCGACCGGCGGCGACGGGCTGCAGGTGTTGGCGAACGATACGGTCCTGCCGGTCGTGCCGATGTTCCACGCCAACTCCTGGTCGCTCGCCTTCTCCTGTCCGATGAAGGGCGCGAAAATGGTCATGCCGGGCGCCAAGCTCGACGGCGCCTCGGTTTACGAGCTGCTCGAGAGCGAAAAGGTGACCTTCACCGCCGCGGTGCCGACGGTCTGGCTGATGCTGCTGGACTATCTTAGGAAGAACAATCTGAAATTGTCGACGTTGAAGATGGTCGGCATCGGCGGCTCGGCTTGTCCGCCGGCGATTATCCGCGCTTTCGAGGAAGATTACGGCGTCGAAGTGCGTCACGCTTGGGGCATGACCGAAATGAGCCCGGTCGGCTCGACCGGCGCGATGAAGCCCGCGGTCGCTCATCTTCCGCGTGAGCAGATTCTCGCGCTCAAGGCCAAGCAGGGCTGGGCGCCGTTCGGCGTCGAAATGAAAATCACCGACGATCAGAACAGGGATCTGCCTTGGGACGGCGTCACGTTCGGCCATTTGAAGGTCGCGGGCTTCGCCGTGGCCAAGTCGTATTTCAAGGGCGAAGGCGGCGAGATCCTGGACGAGAACGGGTTCTTCGATACCGGCGACGTCGCAACCATCGATCCGAACGGCTACATGCAGATCACCGATCGCGCCAAGGACGTGATCAAATCCGGCGGCGAGTGGATCTCCTCGATCGACATCGAGAACATCGCGGTCGGCCATCCCGACGTCGCCGAGGCTGCGGTGATCGGCGTCCGTCATCCGAAATGGGACGAGCGCCCGCTGCTGATCGTGGTGCCGAAGGAAGGCAAGAGCCCGCAGCGCGACTCCGTCTTAGACTTCCTGAACGGCAAAATCGCCAAATGGTGGATGCCGGACGACGTGCAACTCGTCAAGGAAATCCCGCATACCGCGACCGGCAAGATCAACAAGATGAAGTTGCGCGAGACTTTCGCGTCCTATCGCTTGCCGACGGCGTAGGGCGCGTCCCGTAAGGCAGGGAGCGGCGCGCATTCGAGCGCGCCGCTGTGTCGGCTGGGGGGCTAAGCCATGCATAATCTGGCCGGGGTCGCGGGCGCCGGCGCGCCAGCCGCGGCCGACGTCGAGCCGCGCTTTTTCGGCGACGGCCGCCGCTTCGTACGCCTCCTCGTCAGAGGCGGCCTCCTGCAACTCGTAACCTTCGGCTTCTATCGTTTTTGGCTACTCACCGACATCAGAAACCATCTCTGGTCGGGCACTTCGATCGACGGCGACGCGCTCGAATATCTCGGCCGCGGCCGCGAATTGCTGATCGGCTTCCAAGCAGCAAGGCGGCGCCATCGCGCTGTTCGCGTCGCATCCGCTGACTCAGGATCGCCTCGCCGCGCTGAAGGCCGCCGACGCGCCGGTCAGCGGACCCGAGCTGCTGAGCGAAGAGGAGTGGCGCGCGCTAAAGGGGATTTGCGGCTGAAGTGAGTGCAGCAGGGGCCAAGCGAGTTGAAGCCCAAGGCAAGTACAGGCGCCGGAGGTCCTTGCGCTTGATCCTGGGTCCCATCGACGCGGCGGCCTCAAGGCCGAGCCGCCGCGGCCGCTCGCCAAAGTTGCTTGGAGGTACGCTCGCCGACGCCGACCCATCGCGCGCGAGCCTTGATTCCGCCCCGCGTCGAATGGCTCCGCGACGCTCGTCACGAGCCGCTCTCCAGCCTTTGACGGCCAGCCCCTCACGCTTGGTCCGCTCGCACGCGGCCTTTGGCCGCCTCGCCAGGCTCCCCGTTTGCGTCACCGCCCTCTTGCTCTAGAAGCTCGGGCCATGCGCCGCCTGATCATCGAAGAACCCTATTCGATCGCCGCGATCTGGAGCCGCAGGGTCGGCGTCTTCGCCCTGGCGGTAGCCGCCGTCGCCGTCATCCTGTCTCGGGTCGGCGCCGTCGATCCGCCCGGCGCCTTGGCCGTTCTCGGCGCCGCGCTCCTTCTTGCCTGCCTCGCCGGCCTGCTTGCGGCGACCGCTTTCGTCGTGATCTGGCGCACCGGTCGGCGCGGCGCCGGCCTCGCTTGGGCCGGCCTCGCTATGGCGCTGCTCATGCTGGCCTATCCGGCCTACCTTTCGTTCAAGGCGATTTCGCTGCCGACCATCAACGACGTCTCGACCGACCTCGACAATCCGCCGACTTTCCTGATGTCGGCCAAGGCGCGCGAGGCGCGCGGCAACCGCACGCCGCCAGAGCCGTCCGCCGAGACGAAGGAGGCTCAGCGCCGCGCCTATCCCGGAATCCAACCGATCATGGTCGATCTCGAGGCGAACGACGCCTATCGCCTGGCGCTCGACGTCGCCAAGCAAAGCCATTGGCGCATCGTCGATGCGGTTGCGCCGAGCGTGCGCGAGAATGTCGGCCATATCGACGCCATCGCCGGCTCGCTGGTGATGGGCTTTCCCTCCGACATCGCCATCAGGATCAAGCCGTCGGCGACGCAGACGCGAATCGACATTCGCTCCGTCTCGCGCGTCGGCCGCCACGATTTCGGCGACAATGCGCGACGAATCCAGAAATTCGCCGCCGCCATCGCCGAGGCGGCGAAGGAGAGGTAGCCCCTTCAGATCAAGCAGGAGAGCTGGCGGCGGGGATGCGGCCGCCGAAAGCTTATACGCCAGTCCGTACTGCCCTATACCGCCCCTCCAAGTCCGCCGCCCGCTCCGCCGCGACCAGTCCGCGCTGGACGAGGTCCTGCAAATGCGCAAGCGTCGACAGCTTCGCCGCGCCGATCAGCCGCGCGTCCAGACCGACATAGATCGCCGCCACGATTTGGTCGATCGTCGCATCGCCGGCTTCGACTCGCGCCAGGATCGCGGCCTCCCGCTGGCGCCGGTGATGGGCGAGGCCGCGCAGGTAGCGTTGCGGGTTATGCACTGGCCCGCCATGACCGGGCCAGTACACGCTCTCGTCGCGCCCCCGCAATTTTTCGAGTGACGCCATGTAATCGCCCATCGAGCCGTCCGGCGGCGCGACCACCGTCGTCGACCAGGCCATGACATGGTCGCCGGAAAACAGGCTGTTCTCTTCGATCAGCGCGAAGCAGAGATGGTTGGCGGCGTGGCCGGGCGTCGCCACCGCTTCGAGCGTGTAGCCTTCGCCGACGACGCGCTCGCCGTCTGCGAGCGCATGGTCCGGCGCATAGGCGAGATCATGCGCGGCGTCGAGGCCCTTCATCTCGCCGGCCGGAGCGGCGGGCGTGAAAGGCCGCGCGCCGAGCACGGTCGCGCCGGTCGCCGCCTTGAGCCGCGCCGCCGCCGGCGAATGATCGCGATGCGTATGGGTGACGAGAATATGCCGGACGCTCTCGCCGCGCACGGCCTCGAGCAGCGCGGCGATATGGGCTTCGTCGAGCGGGCCGGGATCGACGATCGCGACCGAGCCGCGGCCGATGATGTAAGAGCAGGTGCCGGTGAAAGTGAACGGCGAGGCGTTGCCTGCGATCAGACGGCGGACCAGCGGCGAGACGCGCCTGACCTCGCCGGCTTCGGCGTCCGCCGAATCGAAGATCAAATCGTCGTCATCGTTCATGACCTGTCCTTTTCGGCCCGAAGCGTCCGCTTGTTCGTCGCGGCGGCGTCCTCTATAGGCTCGCCCAAGTCAACGTCGCCCAAGTCAAGTCGCCCAAGTCAAGCGCCGGCTTGCGTCCGCCGCGGCGCGCCAAAGGGGAAGCCATGAACGACAATCGCCGCCAGACGCTCGCCGCTTTCCTGTGGCCTGAACCTGCTGCCTCGCGGGCGCGCTTCGCCGCTCTCGCCGTGATCGGAACGCTGGCGCTCGCCGTCTCGGCCAAGGCGCAAGTCCCGTTCTATCCCGTGCCGATGACCTTGCAGACCCTGGTCGTCCTGCTCATCGGCGCGGCTTTCGGCGCCCGGCTCGCCGGCGCGACCGTGGCCCTTTATCTGCTCGAAGGGATCATCGGCCTGCCGGTCTTCGCCGGCGCTTCGGCCGGCCCGCTCTACATGGCCGGGCCGACGGGCGGCTATCTTGTCGGCTTTCTCGTCGCGGCGGTCGCGATCGGCTTCTTCGCCGAGCGCGGCTGGGATCGTTCCGGGCCGCGGCTCTTCGCTTTGTTGGCGGCCGGCCATGCGCTGATTTTCGCTTTCGGCTTTTCGTGGCTCGCGGGCTTGATCGGACCGGAGAAAGCTTGGGCGGGCGGCGTCGCGCCGTTTATCGCCGAGACAATTGTCAAGACGGCGCTCGCCTGGGCTCTGATCGTTGCGTTCTGGCGCGCCGCCATGGCGCTGCGCGGCCGCGTCTGAGCGATGGGCGAAGCCAAGGCGTCGCGGCCGCAGCCTTTAGGGCGCGACGCTTTCGCCCGCTTCGTTCCGATCGTGACGCGCTGGTCGGATAACGACGTCTACGGCCATCTGAACAACGTGGTCTATTATTCGCTGTTCGACACAGCGGTGAACGCGCTGTTGGTCGAGGCGGGCCTGCTCGATCCGGCGGCGAGCCCGGTCGTCGGCCTCGTCGTCGACAGCAATTGCTCGTTCTTTTCGAGCCTCGCCTTTCCCGATCCGATCGAGATCGGCGTCACGGTCGAGGAGATCGGCCGCTCCTCGGTGCGTTACCTGCTGGCGGCCTTCAAGGCCGGCGGCGAAAAGGCGGCCGCGCAGGGGCGCTACACGCATGTCTATGTCGATCGGGCGACGCAAAAACCGACGCCCATCCCCGACCGCCATCGCCGCCTGATGGAAAGCTTGAAACCTGTCGGCTGAATCAGCGCAACTGTCCGAAAGGGGAGAGGATATTGCGCCGTCAGCGCCGATCAGCGTCCGCCCCAGCGGTTTCGCCATCCCCAGCCGTACCTTCGAGGACCAGAGACCAAGCGTAGCAGAACCAAAAGAATTATCGCGCCGATCGCCGCGTTGACGATGAGCGCCACGATCCCCGTACCAAAATGAAGGCCGAGCCGCGGCAGCAGCCAGTCGCCGATGAACGCTCCGATAATCCCGACGATGAAGTCGCCGATAATTCCAAACCCGCCGCCGGCGACGATTTGGCCGGCAAGCCATCCGGCGACCACGCCGACCACGAGGATGACGATCAGGCTTTGATTTGAGAGATACATGTTCGCTTCCGCAACTCGCCCCTGGTATAACGCCAGCGCTGAGTAAAACGTTCCCCTCCTATGCGTGACGTTCGCCGTCGCCCGCCGTCACGGCGACGCCGGCGCCAAAAGCGCGGGCGAACGCCAAGCGCGCTCAAGCCGCGCTTTCGGCTTGATCGTCGGGGCAAGATGAGGCATAGGACCGCCTCCGAATTACGAGCCCTGGGTCGCTCCCGGCGGCGCCTCCAAGTCACCGGTGACTCGATGAAAGTTCGCAACTCTTTGAAATCGCTGCGCAAGCGCCATCGCGACAACCAGCTCGTGCGGCGCAAGGGGCGGGTTTACATCATCAACAAGACGCAGAAGCGCTTCAAAGCGCGCCAGGGCTGACGACGCCTTTCACCTGAATGTGACGGCCGGCCGGGGGCGCGGCTGCCGAAGCCTTTTGACGAAGCGCCGCCGCAACGCTTAGTCTTGCCGGCATGACCCGTTTCGGTCCGTTGCTCGCGCTCGCTCTTGTGCTGGCGCCGCCTCTGGGCGTCTCCTGGACCTCGGCCGACGAAACGCAGAGCTCGCCCAGCCTTCCTGGCCTGTCGCCCGCGCCCCCGCGCGGGACCGGCTCCGACGCCGCGCCGCGCGGCGGGCAGCCGCCGCAGGGCCCGTCGTCGCAGCCGGCCAAGCCCGGCGAATCCGCGCAGGCCGATGCGCCTCACAGCCGCGCCGACACCCTCAACGAGCTCTACGCCCGGCTCGCCTCCTCGAAGGATCCCGAGGAGACGGCCGGCTTGATCGGCGCGATCGACCGTCTCGAGCTCGAATCCGGCTCGGACGCCGGCGATCTCCTCATGGCTCGCGCCATCGCCGCAATGGGCGCCAAGGATTACGACGTCGCGCTCGCCTTGCTCGACAAACTCGTCGATCTGCATCCGGAATGGGCCGAGGCCTGGAATAAGCGCGCGACCGCGCGCTTCCTCGCCGACGACGAACGCGGTTCGATGGCCGATATCGCCCATGTGCTCAAGCTCGAGCCGCGCCATATCGGCGCTCTCTCAGGTTTGGGCGCGATCCTCGAACGCGAAGGTTTCCGAGACGACGCGTTGCGGGCCTATCAGCGCGCGCTCCAGATCGCGCCGCAGCTCGAATCGCTGAAGAACAGCGTCGACCGCTTGAGCAAGGCCGTTCAGGGCGAGGATTTGTGACGGCGATCGGCGTCGCGGCAATTGTCGCGATCTTTGCCGTTCTCGGCCTCTTCACCGCAGTCCAGGCAAGGCGCATCGAGCGCCGCTTTCCGCCGGCCGGCGAGCTCGTCCCGGTCGAAGGCGGCGCGATCCATGTCGTCGAAGCGTCGGCGCAGGGCGAAGAGCGCGGCGTCGTACTTTTGCTGCATGGCGCGTCAGGCAATCACGCCGATATGATGGCGGCGCTCGCCGCGCCGCTCTCGGCCCTCGGTTTTCGCGTTGTCGCCGTCGACCGTCCCGGCCATGGTTGGTCGACGCGTTTTTTCGGCCGCCGCGCCTCGTCGCCGGCTGTGCAAGCCGAACTCATCCGCGCCGCCTTGGCGGCGCGCGGCGTCGATCGCGCCATTGTCGTCGGCCATTCGCTCGCCGGAGTCCTTTCGCTCGCCCTGGCGCTTCAAGCGCCTGAATTCGCGCGCGCCCTGGTTCTGCTAGCGCCGGTCAGCCATCCTTGGCGCGGAGGCGTCAGTTGGTACTATACGGTCTCGGCGGTTCCGTGGCTCGGCCGGGCGTTCCGCTGGCTGGTCGTGATGCCGGCGGGACTTTTCGCGCTCGGGCCGGGCGTGCGCGGCGTCTTCGCGCCGAACGTCGCGCCCTTGGGTTATGCGGAGGCGACCGGGTTGAAGCTTGTGCTGAGCCCGCGGCGTTTCTGCGCCAACGCCGAGGACGTCGTCGACTTGAAGGCCTTCGTCGTCGATCTGGTCGGGCGGTATCCGAGCGTCGCCGCGCCGGTCGAGATCGTCGCCGGCGCGCGCGACGGCGTCGTCTCGGTCGAGCTTCATTCGCTCGGCTGTAGCCGCGACATCCCGGGCGCGGCGCTGACGTTGCTGCCGGGCGTCGGGCATTCGCCGCATCACGCCGCAACGGAGGAAGTGGTCGCCGCGATCTTGCGGGCCGAGGCGCGGGCCGCGGCGAGCGAGACGAGAGTAGGCGAGTTGCGGGTCGCAGCGGCGGGTTGATGCTCCGGCCCGGAGAGGGACGCAGGTCAGTCAGCGCTTCGCGGGCCGCCCGCCGAGAGCCGTCGTCGCCCTGGCGCCCGCTTCCGCGGCGCGCCTCAAGCACGTATCCATATCCTCGCCCTTGAGGCGCGCCGCGAGGAACGCCGCGAAGAACGCGTCGCCCGCGCCTGTCGTATCGATCGCTTCGACCCGCGGCGCCGTCGCCCGCCAGCGCTGCAAGCCTTCCGCTCCGTCCGCAGCCTCGCAGCCCGCGGCGCCGCGTTTGAGCACGACGAGCTTATAGCGACTGACGAGCGCCGCGAGCTGCTCGTCCGTACTTTCCGCGCCGGTCAGGACGCGCGCTTCGTCCTCATTCGGAAAACACATATCGACGCCCGCCGTCCAGGCGAGGAAGTTCTGCGGCCCGATCTCACGCAAGAATTCGCTCGAAGCCGGATCGACGGAAGTCGGGACGCCGCGCGTCTTGGCGCGAGCGATGAGGTCGATCATCGCCGCGCGCGGGCCTGCCGCGACGAAGGAATACCCCGAAATATGAACGTGATCGACGCCGTCGAGCAGCGCGTCGGGAATGTCGCGCGCCGTCAGCCCGTCATTCGCGCCGCGATCGGTGAAGAAGCTGCGCTCGCCGGAAGGGTTGATCAAGGCGACGAGCCGCCCCGTCTCTTGCGTCGGATCGGCGGCAAGCCGGGCGTCGACGCCAGCCTCGGCGAATTGCGCGATCTGCGCGTCGCGATCGGCCGCGCCGACGCGGCCGACGAGCCGCGCCTCGACGGCGAAATGCGCGAGCCAGGCCGCTTGGTTGGCCGCCGAGCCGCCCGGCCGGACACGGATCGTCGCGCGGCGGTCGGCGCCGACCGCGATCGGCCCTTCCGGCCGCACGATGACGTCGATCATCACGTCGCCGACGACGAGCGCGCGGGGCATTCAGGCTTTCAGCCGCGCCAATTCGACGGCGACTTGCGCGGCGAGCGCGGCGTTGGCCTCGACCAGGGCCATATTGGCTTCGAGGCTTCGCCCGCCGGTCAATTCGACGAGGCGGCGCAACAGGAACGGCGTGACGTCCTTTTGACTGATCCCTTGCGCCTTGGCCTCGTGCACGGCCTCCTCGATCCGCGCCTCGATCTGGCCGGCGTCGAGCGCATGGGCTTCGGGGATGGGATTGGCGATGAGCAAGCCGCCGGGACCGATCTCGCGCTGCAGGCTGATCATCCGGGCGAGATCGTGCAGCCCCTCGCAGCGATGATCGAGCTTGACGCCGCTCGAACGCGCATAGAAGGCGGGGAATTCGTCGCAGCGATAGCCGATCACCGGCACGCCGTGGGATTCCAGATATTCCAGCGTCTTCGGAATATCGAGGATCGATTTGGCGCCGGCGCAGACCACTGCGACCTTGCTGCGCGAAAGTTCGACGAGATCGGCCGAAATATCGAAGGTTTGCTCGGCGCCGCGATGAACGCCGCCGATGCCGCCGGTGGCGAAAATGTCGATTCCCGCCAGCGCGGCGATATACATCGTCGCAGCGACCGTCGTGCCGCCCGTCCCCTTGCGGGCGAGAACCGCGGCGAGGTCGCGGCGCGAAGCTTTGACCACGCCGCCGGACAGGCGAGCGAGCCGTTCGAGCCCCGCTTTGTCCAATCCGACAACGAGCCGGCCGTCGACCGCCGCAATTGTCGCCGGCGTCGCCCCATGCGCCCGCACGATTTCTTCCAGCTTGAGCGCGGTTTCGAAATTCTGCGGGAACGGCATGCCATGGGTGATGATGGTCGATTCCAAGGCCACGACCGGGCGGCGCGCCTCGATCGCCGCGGCTGTCTCCGCGCCGATGTCGAGCAGGCGGGCGATCGTCATTGGAATTTAAGCTCCCTTTTACGGCGCGCGATTGCGATTTGCGTCTTATCAGCTTGGGCGCGGCGAACCAACGCGCCGAATGAACGGCGCGTTCCGGCGAGCGGCTGGTCTAATCTCTTAGCGGCCCGCCGCGCCGCATGGTATTCAGGGCCGCTTTTGAGGCTCGAGGCGGCGCGCGATGGACGAAAAGAAAGCAGATCATCTCAAGAGCGTCCCGCCGAGCCTGAAGGCGGCGCTGCGCCGCGCCCGGGTCGAAAGCGCCGAGCAGAGCCACGCCGTCGCGGAGTTACGGGAAGCGGAGATCGCGCGGCTCGAAATCCTCGAAGAAGCGATCCGCCCGGTCCTCGACCAGGCGCCCGACGACGTCGATATTTTCGACCTCGGAATCTCTTATGGCGAGCGGCCTCGCTTGTTTATCGACATGATCGGCTTCGTCGAGATGGCGCATGACAAACGCGTCTATCGGTTTCAACAGAATACGCGTCATGGCCGCGCGATCATCGCCGAGAGCGAGCGTGTCGAGCGCATGGTCGAGGCGATCGCCGATTACGTCGCCCGAAGGCTGGTCGAGCGCGAGCGGGCGCTTGCTTCGGACTGGCGCAGCGAGGCGGCGGGGCTCGAAGCAGCGAAAGCCAAGGGCGCGGAGGGCGCCGGCGCGGCGGAGTTTGCGGCGGACGCTGGCGCGCAAGAAAGCACGGTCGGCGATCTGTTCAGAATATTCTTCATGATGTTGGGCGCGTTGACGTTTTGCGCGATCGTGGCGCTCGGCGTCGGCATGCTCTGGCAATCATGGGGCCGCGCGCTATGGAGCGCGCACTTTGGGACGCCGCCGTTTTAGCGATTTGCGCATCGTCGAGCGCTGCTTAGGCCTGAACTTTCTCGGGCCGCGGACGCCTCACGGCGCGCGCCACGCCAGCAGTCGCCGCTCGGCGATGTTGAGCGCCAGCGCGCCGACAAAGCCGACCGCGCCGAGCAGGATGACGCCGGCGAACAGGTCGGCGGAGCGGAACATGCGCGCCGACAGCAGCACCCAATTGCCGAGGCCGTTGAGGCCGGCGATCATTTCGCAGACCACCGCGAGGATCAGCGCCACGGTCAGGCCGAGCCTCAGGCCGGCGAGAATGTCCGGCAGCGCCGAGGGCAGGGCGATCTTGAAAATCACGGCGGGCCGCGACAGGCGCAGAGCGGCCGCGACTTCGTAGAGCCGCGGCTCGACCGCAGCGAAGCCGTGGATCGTGGCGAGCAGCATCGGCCAGATCGCGCCGAAGGCGATCACGCCGAGCGCCATAGCCGGGCTCAAGCCGAAGACGGCTATCGCGACCGGAATGATCGCCGAAGCAGGCAGCGGCCTCAGGAATTCCAGGGTCGGGGCGATGAAGGCGCGGGCTTGAGACGACGCGCCGATCAGCGCGCCGAGCGCGATTCCGGCGATCGATGCGAGCAGCCAGCCTTCGATCATATGCTCGATCGTGCCCATCAGCTTGGCGCCGAGATCGCTCGCCGCCAGGCCGTGAACGAGCGCCGTAAAAGCGCGGTCGGGACCCGGAAGGTACACGGGCGACACGAGCTTCAGGTTCGCGACGATTTGCCATAGCGCGACGAGCAGCGCGAGAACGACGACGCCCAGGAGACGGTCGCGAAGCGATCTCATGGCGCCTCCGCGACCTGCGCGGCGCGGCCGAACAGCCTTTGCTGCGCCAAGACCAGCAGCGCGTTGAGCGCGAAGCCGACAAGGCCGATCCAGACGAGATAGGCGAGCATCAGCTCCGGCCGCAGCGCCTGGCCGGCGGTCATGATCCCGGCGCCGAGGCCGATCGGATTGACCGCGATCTCGACGGTCACCGCGACGATGAGCGCGACGCCGGCGGCGAGGCGAAAGGCGACGAAGATGCGCGGCAGCGCCGCCGGGACCACGATCTTGACGACCCGCGCCAGCGGGTTGAGCCGTAGCGCGCGGGCGACTTCAATGAGGCGCGGCTCGACGCCGGCGACGGCGGCGCGGGTCAGAAGCAGAAGCGGCCAGACGCAGGCATAGGCGACGATCGCGATTTCGAGCCTGTAGCCGAAGCCGAGCGCGACGAGCGCGATCGGCACGAGCGCGACCGAGGGGATCGGCCGGGTCAGTTCGATCGCCGCTTCGAGCGCGCGGTTCAGCGCCGGGACGGCGCCGAGCGCGACGCCGAGGCTCAAGCCGATCGCTCCGCCGACAAGCAGGCCGGCGAAGGCGCTGGCCAGCGTATCGCGCGTCGCAATCAGCAGCGAGCCGTCGCTCAGCGCTTCGAGGAAAGCCGCCGCGATCGCGCTCGGCGGCGCGAGACTGTCGCTCGGCCCATGCGCCCGCGCGCCGATCTCGGCCATCACGATCAGCGCGAGGGGAAGCGCGAAGGCGCGCGCATCGACCTTCATCGCTCGGCGCTCTTGATGAAGTCGTAGAGTTCGCGGCGCAAGCGCAGGAATTGCGCCGCTTCGCGCGTCGCGACTTGGTCGCGCGGCCGCGGCAGGTCGATTTTCAGCTCGATCCCGACCCGGCCGGGATGCGGCAGCAGACCGATGACGCGATCGCCGAGATAGATCGCCTCTTCGAGATCATGGGTGACAAAGAATATGGTCGCGCCGCTGGCTGCGGCGATGTCGAGCAACTCGTCTTGCAGTTCCTGCCTCGTCATCGCATCGAGCGCGCCGAACGGCTCGTCCATCATCAAGGCGATCGGCTCTTGCGCGAGGCAGCGCGCGATCTGCAGGCGCTGCTGCATCCCCCCTGACATCTGCGATGGGTATTTGTCGGCGTGGTTCGGCAGGCCGACCTTGGCGAGCAGAGCGCCGATGCGCTGAGGCCGGGCCTTACGCGGCGTTCCCGCCGCTTCGAGCGCGAGCGAGACATTGCCCGCGGCGGTGCGCCAGGGCAGCAGCGCCTTGCCGTAATCCTGGAACACGATCGCGACGTCGCGCCGCGGCCCTTGCAGTGGCGCGCCGTTGAAGGCGATGGCGCCGGCGCTCGGCGCGAGCAGGCCCGAGGCGAGACGCAAAGCCGTGGTCTTGCCGCAGCCGGACGGGCCGACAATGCAGACGATCTCGCCCTTGGCGATCGAAAGGTCGATCTTGTCCAGCACCGTCTTGCCGGCGAAGGCGAGGCTGACGCCGGCGAACTCGATGAGCGCGTCGCGTCCGGCGCCGCCGCGCCTCGCATCTGCGCCCGCAAGCCGCGCCGCGCCGAGCTCTTTCGTCGCGGTCTCAGCCGTCATCGGATCGACCCCGTGGATAAACCAGAGCCAGCGTCGAAGCGAGATGCGCGGCGAGCTTCGCCGTCGCTTCTTTCGCGCGGCGCGACAGGACGAGCTCGGCGAGCTCTTCGTGGTTTTTGATGAATTCGCTCGGCTCTTCGAACGAGCGCATCATCACCCGACGATACCGGTACGCCTGGTCGTACAGATCGGAATGCGCCTTGAGCATGCGCGGCGAGCCGCAGGCGGCGATAAGCGAGGTATGAAAGCCCTTGTGCAGCGCGTCGAAATCGGCGCGGCCTTCGCGCAGGCCGGCGCTGTTTTGCTCGGCGTAACGCCGCAGCCGATGCAAAGCCGCGACGATGGCGCCTTCCCAGGCGCCGTCGCCGAGCGCCATGCTCAGGCGCAACGCCTCGCATTCGATCAAGCTGCGCAGACGGGTGATGTCTTCGAGATCGGCGCGCGAGACGTCGCTCACGCGGAAGCCGCGCTGGCCGATCGCGACGATAAGCCCACGCGCGACGAGACGCGACAGGCCCTCGCGGATCGGCGTCGCGCCGATCGCGTAGCGCTCGACGAGATCGGCGATGGCGAGCCGCGCGCCCGGCGCGAATGCGCCGGCGACGATGTCGCGCTCGACAAGGACCGCGGCGCGCTCGCTGAGCGTGTCGCCCGCCGTCCCTCTGTCGAGTGCGATTTCGTTCATTTCAGCACGATCTTTGTCGGGTCGACCGTCCCTTGCAACATGTTCTGCTGCTTCATGACGTCGAGCCACCAGACGAAGCCTTCCGGCTTGAGATCGGGCGCCGAGACGCTCGGCCGGTTCATCTTGACGATATCGAGCGGTTGCTTGGTGAATTTCGAGATCGACTCGCTCGCCTTCTGGCGATCGTTGTTGACGATCTCGGCCCCCTCGGCGATCGCGGCGCGGAAGGCGGCGACCGCCTCAGGGTTCTTCTCGGCGAAGCTGCGCGAGGCGACATAGGAGATGATCGGCTCGGTGCGGCCGAGCTCGGCCGCGTAATGGGCGGCGACATAGCCGATCCCCGCCGCGTTGAAGCGCGTCACGAAAGGCTCGGCGGTGAGAACGGCGTCGACGGCGCCGGATTTCAGCGAATCGCCCTGAGTCGGGAAGGTCACCTCGACGAAATTCACGGATTTCGGATCGACGCCCTTCTCCATCAGCCATTTGACGAAGAGCACTTGCAGGAAGGCGCCGATGCCGGGCGCGCCGACTTTCTTGCCGACGAAGTCTTTCGCTTCGTGGAGGGACGCGCCGTTGCGCGCATAAGCGGCGACGGCGTTGTTGGCGATCGGGTCCATGACCGAAGCGCCCGCTATCGCGACGAGATCGAGGCCGCCGTCCACCGCTTGCAAGAAGACGGTCGCGGTCGGCCCGCCGATCTGGATGGAATCGGACACGATCGCGGCCGGAATGTTCGAATTGATGCCGATCAGCACCATCTTCGCGTCGAGCCCATGCTTGGCGAAGAGACCGGAATCCGCCGCGACCATGGCCGAAGCGCAGTCGGAGGTCGCGGTGCAGCCGATGGCGATTTTCGTCTGAGCGGCCGCGCCCATGGGCGCGAAGAGCAAGAGCGCCGCGGCGGCGGCGTAAAGGTTCGGCAAGCTGGACATTGATGATTCCTCCCGATGACGGATCGGCGCGCCGGCCTCTTGAAAATCGATAAAATTTAAGATCATATATTTTATGACTTGGCAAGGAGGGGCCGCGTGAAGCTTGCAACCTTTCGCCGTGACGGCGACGAACGCATTGGCGTCGTTCATTCAAGCGACTCGCGCGTGTTCGACCTCGCGGCCGCCGCCGCGCGCGACGGCGCGGCCGACCCGGCCTTCGGATCGATGCTCGCGCTGATCGATGCGGACGATCGCGGCCTCGACGCGGCGCGCGCCCTCTTCGCCCGCCGTCGCGACGAGATCGATCTCTCCTACGCGCTCGCCGAGGTCGACTTGCGCGCGCCGCTGCCGCGACCGCGGCAGATGCGCGACGGCATGTCCTTCGAAAAGCATATCCGGCAATCGTCGCGCGGCGCCTATGCGGCGGCGATCCGACGCAAGGAAGGAGAAGAAGCGTTCAAAGCCGCAATGGCGGCGCCGCTTGAAGATCTCGCGCCGGTCTATCGGCAAGTGCCGATCTACTACATCACCAATCGCCTGATCGTCGCCGGGCCAGGCGCGACGATCACATGGCCGCGCTACAGCGAGGAAATGGATTACGAGCTGGAGCTCGGGATGGTGACTAAACGCACTCGGGCGAATATCCCGCTCGCCGAAGCCGGCGCGCATATTTTCGGCTACACGATCTTCAACGATTTCTCGGCGCGCGATCGCCAGCGGCTGGAGATGCAGGGCCGGCTCGGACCGGCCAAGGGCAAGAGTTTCGACGGCGCCAACGTCCTTGGGCCTTGGATCGTCACGCCAGACGAGATCGGCGATCCGCAAGCGCTGAAAGTCGCGGTGCGCGTCAATGGCGAGACGCGGGCGGAAGCGACGACAGCCGGCATGCTCAATTCGTTCGAGCAGATTCTCGCTTATGCGTCCCAGGACGAGACGATTTACGCCGGCGAGTTTTTTGGCTCCGGCACGGTCGGCAATTGCTGCGGCCTCGAGACCGGGCGCCTTCTTCAAGACGGCGACGTGGTCGAGCTTGAAATCGAAAAGATCGGCGTGTTGAAGAACAAGGTCGTTCGTCGGGCGTGAGGAGCGTCGCGCCGCCAAAAATGGAGAAGAGGATGGGCCGCCGCTTGATCGACATTTCCGTGCCGCTGCAGAACGACGTGCCCGCCGATCTCGGCCCTGGGCCGAAAATCTCTTACATCGATCATCAACAGGGCCTGCCGGCGATGTTGGCGCTCTTTCCAGGCCTGAAAGCCTCCGATCTTCCCGACGGGCAGGGCTGGGCGGTCGAGCAAGTCGCGCTGTCGACCCATAACGGCACGCATCTCGATGCGCCGTGGCACTTTCATCCGACGATGAATCGCGGCGAGCGCGCCGCAACGATCGATGAAATTCCGCTCGACTGGTGCTTCCAGCCCGGCGTGAAGCTCGATTTCCGCCACTTCGACGACGGCTATGTCGCGACCGCCGCCGATGTCGAGGCCGAGCTCGAGCGCATCGGCCACGAGCTGAAGCCGCTGGAGATCGTCGTGGTCAACACTTCGGCCGGCGCGAAATACGGCCGCCCCGATTATGTGCCGTCGGGTTGCGGCATGGGCTACGAGGCGACTATGTACCTGCTCGAGCGCGGCGTGTGCCTGACCGGCACCGACGCTTGGAGCTGGGATGCGCCCTTCGTCCACACCGCCAAGAAATACGCCGAGACGAAAAACGCCACTTTGATCTGGGAGGGCCACAAGGCCGGACGTCATATCGGCTATTGCCATCTCGAGAAATTGCACAATCTCGAAGCGCTGCCGTCGACGGGGTTCACCGTCGCGTGCTTTCCGGTGAAGATCGAGCGCGCCTCGGCCGGCTGGACGCGGGCGGTCGCGATCCTCGAGGAGTAGGACGTACCATCCTCCCCCGTGGAGCGAAGCGGAACGGGGGAGGGGGACCGCGCGTAGCGCGGTGGAGGGGGCCTCGGCGGTTCGGACTATCCTGATGCGCTGCGCCCCCTCCACCATGCTTCGCATGGTCCCCCTCCCCCGCTGTGCGGGGGAGGAATTGCTCCGCGCTGCGACGCCGCGCTATATTCATCAAAATATAGGCGGCGCTGTCGCGCTCCGCCGTACTCGGAGGCGAGGCGTTCGGCGTGGAGCAGGGTTCAGGATTCAATACGCTCCTGGCGCCGTTTTCGCCGCCGGAATGGACCGCCATCCTCCTCTCGTTGAAAGTGGCGACGATCGGGGCCGCAGCGAGCCTGCCGTTCGGCGTCGCCATCGCCTATCTCCTGGCGCGCCGCAGCTTTCCATGCAAGACTCTGCTGAACGGCCTCGTCCATCTGCCGCTGGTCATGCCGCCGGTCGTCACCGGCTGGCTGCTGCTTCTCGGGTTTGGCCGGCAAGGGCCCTTCGGCCGCGCATTCGAATCTTGCTGCGGCCTTGTCTTCTCCTTCCGCTGGACCGGCGCAGCGCTCGCTGCGGCGGTGATGGGATTCCCGCTGATGGTCAGAGCGATCCGCCTGTCGATCGAGGCGGTCGACGCCCGGCTGGAGCAGGCGGCTCAAACCTTGGGCGCGCCGGCGCCGATGGTGTTCGCGACGATCACCGCGCCGCTGGCTTTGCCGGGGATCGTCGCCGGCCTGATCCTCGCTTTCGCCCGCGCGATCGGCGAATTCGGCGCGACCATCACCTTCGTCGCCAATATTCCCGGCGAAACGCAGACGATCGCCACCGCAATCTACAGCGCGACGCAAATTCCCGGCGGCGAAGCCGGTGCGGCGCGGCTTACAATCGTCGCCATCCTCATCGCCTTCGCCGCGCTGGTCGCCGCGGAAATCCTCGCGGCGCGCGTCTCGCGCGAAGCGATGGATCAATGATTTCGATCGAAGCCCGCCACCGCCAGGGCGATTTCGCGCTGGAGGCGAGCATCCGCGCCAAGGGCGCGACCCTCGCCCTTTGCGGCCCGTCGGGAGCCGGCAAGACCACCTTGCTCAACATCGTCGCAGGCCTGTCGCGGCCGCGCGACGGCCGCGTCGAGGTCAATGGCGCCGTCCTGCTGGATACGAGCGTCGGACTCGACCTGCCGCCGCGCCGCCGCCGCGTCGGCTACGTTTTCCAGGAATTGCGCCTGTTTCCGCATCTCAAGGTCGAAGCTAATCTGCTCTATGGCCGCCGCTTCGCGCCGGAAGACGGCCCGAGCGTCGATTTCGACCAGGCCGTCGATCTGCTCGGCCTCGGGCCGCTGCTGACTCGCTGGCCGGCTCGCCTGTCGGGCGGGGAAAAGCAGCGCGTCGCGATCGGCCGGGCTCTGCTCGCCAATCCGCGCATTCTGCTGATGGACGAGCCGCTCGCCGCGCTCGACGACGCCCGCCGGATGGAGATCCTGTCCTACATCGAAAAGCTGCGCGACGTTTTCGCCATCCCGATCGTTTTCGTCAGCCATCGCCTCAGCGAAGTCGAGCGCCTGGCGAGCGACATCGCGGTTCTCGACCACGGGCGCGTCGTCGAGACGCGCTCGCTTCAATGAGCGCAAACGGCTCCGCTTCAAACGGAGCCGAACGCTCTTTCCGAGGTCGGTCGAGGCGCTACGCCCCGTGATGAATCTCCCGGTCCTTCGTCTCAGGTACGAAGATCAACCCGACAATGAAGCTCATCGCGGCGACGATGATCACGTACCAGAGGCCGGAATAGATGTTGCCGGTCGCCGCCACCCAGGCGACGGCGATGGGCGGCAGGAAGCCGCCGAACCAGCCATTGCCGATATGGTAGGGCAGCGACATGCCGCTATAGCGGATGCGGGCCGGGAACAATTCGACCAGCGCCGCCGCGATCGGCCCATAGACCATCGTCACCAGGATGACGAGATAGAAGAGCACGATGATCATCAGCGGCATGTTGATCGCGGCGGGATCGGCGCCCTTGGTCGGATAGCCGGCCGCGGCGACCGCCTCCGTCACCTGTTTGGTGAAGGCGGCCTTCTGGTCGCCGAACGCCTTGCCGTCGAGGGCGGCGCCGTTGAACGAATCGAACTCCTTGTCGCCGACCTTGACCTTGGCGACGCTGCCCGCCGGCGCGTCCTCCATCCGGAAGTTCACCGACGAGGCGATCAGCGCTTGGCGGGCGATGTCGCAGGAATTCTTGAAGACGCGGCCGCCGACCGGATCGAACAGCAAATTGCAGTCGTTCGGATCGGCGACGACCGTCACCGGCGCGCTCGCCAATGCTGTCTCGAGCGCCGGATTGGCGGCATGGGTGAGGAGGCCGAACGCGTAGTGATACGTCACCGCGCCGAGCAGGAATCCGGCGAGCAGGATCGGCTTGCGACCGATACGGTCCGACAGCCAGCCGAAGAAGACGAAGCCGGCGGTGGCGAGGACCATCGCGACGATCAGGGCGATGTCGGCGGTGTTGGCCGGCACTTTCAGCGTCGTCACCAGGAAGATGCGAGCGTAGAATTGGCCGCCATACCAGATCACCGCCTCGCCCGCCGTTAGCCCGAACAGCGCGATCAGCGCGACTTTGGCGTTGGCCCAAGTGCCGAACGCTTCCGACAATGGCGCTTTGGAATGGGCGCCCTCGTCTTTCATCTTCTGGAAGATCGGCGATTCGGCGAGCTGCAGTCGGATCCAGATCGACACGGCGAGGAGGACGATCGACAGGAGGTAAGGAATGCGCCATGCGCCGGCGAGCGACGGATCGGCGAAAGTCGCCGGAGCGACGCTGTTGCGGACGGCGAAGACGATAATCAGCGACAAGAACAGGCCGACCGTCGCCGTCGTCTGTATCCATGACGTGTAATAGCCGCGCCGCCCTTGCGGGGCATGCTCGGCGACATAAGTAGCCGCGCCGCCATATTCGCCGCCGAGCGCCAAGCCTTGCAGCATGCGCAAGGCGATCAGGATCGCCGGCGCGAGCCAGCCGATGGCTGCGTAATCGGGGGTGAGGCCGACAAAGAACGTCGACAAGCCCATGATCGTCATGGTGATCAGGAACGTATATTTGCGGCCGACCATGTCGCCGATCCGGCCGAAAACGAGCGCGCCGGCCGGCCTGACCAGGAATCCGGCCGAGAAGGTCAACAGCGCGAAGATGAATTGAGTGTTGGCGTCGAAGGCCGAATAAAACGCCTTGCCGATCTGAACGGCGGTCCAGCCATAGAGATAGAAATCATACCATTCGAAAACCGTGCCGAGAGACGAGGCGAGGATCACCATTCTCTCGTTGCCGGTCATTGGACGAGTGGCGTCCACTGACCGCGCGCTCGCTAACGCCATGTGCGTGCCCCCCTTCGCGCGCCGCCCAGGCGGCGCCTTGGTCATGAAAAGGCCTTGTCAGCGTCCAAAAAGGCGCGGAAAGCCCCTTCACAGAACCGTGATCATCGGCGAAATCGGGGGTTTCGTCGATGGCCGGCGTATAGGACTTTCGTTGGGGCCTTCGGGCGGCGCTTCGCCGGCTGCGTTGTGCGCTGCGCCGCAATCAGTTAGGCTGCCTTAGGGCTAATTCAGCCCTCATGAGTCGACTGAAATGTTGGCTCTCGCGGCCCCCATCACCATATCCGATTCCCGCCTCGAAACGGGCGCGTCGGAGCCCAACAAGACAGGCCGACCCATGGATTTCCTCAAGCCACGGTTGATCCCCATGAACCGCCGTCGCCGCATTTATGAAGGCAAGGCCAAGGTCCTCTATGAAGGCCCGGAGCCGGGAACCCTAATTCAATATTTCAAGGACGACGCCACCGCCTTTAACGCGAAAAAACACGAGGTGGTCGACGGAAAGGGCGTTCTGAACAACCGAATTTCTGAGTATTTATTCCAGAATCTCAATGACATAGGGGTGCCGACCCACTTCATCCGCCGGCTCACCATGCGCGAGCAATTGATCCGGGAAGTGGAGATCATCCCGCTGGAGGTCGTCGTCCGCAATGTTGCGGCGGGCTCGCTCTCGACGCGCCTCGGCATCGAGGAAGGCACCCAATTGCCGCGCTCCATCATCGAGTTTTATTACAAGAACGATGCGTTGAATGACCCGATGGTCTCCGAAGAGCACATCACCGCCTTCGGCTGGGCCGCGCCGCAAGAGATCGACGACATCATGGCCTTGGCGATAAGGGTCAACGACTTCCTGTCCGGCCTCTTTCTCGGCGTCGGCATTCGCCTGGTCGACTTCAAGATGGAATGCGGCCGGCTTTGGGAAGGCGACAATATGCGCATCGTCGTCGCCGACGAGATCAGCCCGGATTCGTGCCGGCTCTGGGACATCAAGTCGAACGACAAGCTCGACAAAGACCGTTTCCGCCGCGACATGGGCGGCATGATCGAGGCCTATATGGAGGTCGCCCGCCGCCTCGGCGTCATGCAGGAAGGCGAGGTTCGGCGCGCCGCCGCCGGGCCGAAACTGGTCAGTTAAGCGGCTTGCGCTCGCTGCGCCGTTTCACTTCTTTCGTGACCTTCGAGTTTCCTTAGTGATCTTCGTGTTGCAATAAAACGAAGATCACAAAGAACGCGCGAAGGACACGAAGTTTCTCGTCGTATCACCCGATCGTCTTGGCGAGAAATTCGAGCGTGCGGGTTCGCGCTAGCGCGGCCGAGGGCGCGTCATAGCTTTGGCGCTCGTCGCAATTGAAGCCGTGGCCGGCAGGGTACGTGTAGACCGGCAGGTCGGGATGAGCGGCGGCGAATTCCCTGACCCGGGCGATCGGGATGTGCGCGTCCTGCTCGCCGAAATGCAGCATAGTCGGGACTTTCGGATAGTCATCCTTCGCATCGAGAATCCGGCCGCCATAATAGCAGACCGCGGCGGAAATATCGGGTAAGCGGCTCGCCGCCACATAGGCGAGGGAGCCGCCGAGGCAATAGCCGACCACCGCGACTTTGCCGCCCTCTTTCGCGATCGGAACGGCCGCGGCGACGTCGAGCAGCATCTTTTGAAAATCGGCCTTGCCCATGAGCGCCATGGCGGTTTGGCGCTCCGTATCGCTATAACCGAGATCGACGCCTTTTTGCACGCGATCGAAGATCGCCGGCGCGATCGCGAGGTATCCTTCCGCCGCGAAGGAATCGGTCACGCCGCGGATGTGATGGTTGACCCCGTAAATTTCCTGGACGACGACAATTCCGCCGCGCGGCTTGCCGGCCGGATCGGAGCGCCAGGCGCTGATCTCGACGCCGTCGCTCGCCTTCAAAGTGATGAACGCGCCCATCGCGAGACTCCTGATCGTACCTCAACACGGTCATTGCGAGCGAAGCCGAGCAATCCGTTCATGAGGCTGCGCCTCGTGTCGCTTCGCCGTTTCGCTCCTGGCAGGGACGCCATTGCTACGCGCGCGCCGACCGCTCCGCGGTCCACAGGCCGGCGACGACTAGGCACAGCGCCGCGGCATGGTAGAGAGCGAAGGGTTCGCCCAGCACCGCCACCGCGAGCAGCGCGCCGAAAATCGGCACCAGATTGACGAACACGCCAGCGCGGCTTGGGCCGATCAACTGAACGCCGCGAATGAAGAAAATCTGCGCGATCAGCGACGGGAACAGGGCGACATAGGCGAGGACCGCGAGTCCCTTGGCGCTCGGCCAGAAGAACGCGCCTTCGGCGATCTCGAGCGCAAAGAGCGGCGCCGAGGTGACGAAGGCGACGACCGCCATCGACGCGAACAGGCCGATGCTGGATACGGCGGGGCGCTGCCGCAGCAGCAGAATGTAGCCGGCGTAAAGCACCGCGGCGACGATCATCATCACGTCGCCGAGATTGAAGTCGAGCGTGCGTAAAGTCGCCCAATCGCCGCGCGCCGCGATGACGACGACCCCGGCCATGGTGATCAGAACGCCGACCGCTTGCAGCAGCCGCAGGCCAATCCCGAAGAAGCTCCATGCGCCTATGACGACGAGGCCCGGAATGAGGCCCTGTAGAATCGATATATTCACCGCGCTGGTCCGATGCGCGGCGGTGTAGAAGAGCGCGTTGAATGCGGTGAAGCCGAACACGCTGGCCGGCGCAATATAGCGCCAGCGCGGGAGAATGAGCCCGAGATCCGCGCTCAAATTCGCGCGAGCCGCGATCAGCAACGGGATGCAGGCGACGCCCCAGCGCCAGAAAACCAGAGCCATGGGCGAAATCTCGCCGACCGCCAGCCGGCCGGCGACCGAATTGCCGCCCCACATCAGCGCCGTCAGGCCGAGCAGCAGCATCGGCGAATTCCACAGCAGATCGAGCAACGAAGACCGCGCGCGGGCTTCGGCGTTGGTCATGGAGCGCATTCTCTCCTTCGCGCGCAGCGACAGGCCTGTCGCAAGCGGGTCGATCATCCCGCTTACAATCTGTTGCACAGGCAAGGCAATCTTGCCGCGGGCCGGCATGGCTGAACTGCGCTGGGCGCGGCGCATGCTGGCGGACGGCTTCGTCCTCCCTTGACCCAAAACAAAAGCGGCGCCGGAAGGGCCGGCGCCGCGAAGGGTAGAGAGCCGAGCGCTGAGAGATCAGTATTTGGTGACGATCGGGGCCGCCGGAGCGTAGAGCGGCGTCTCGCTGAACCGCCAAATCAAACCGACGCGGAAGTCCGAAGATGCGAGCCGGTCCGTCGAGATGTAATGGACGGAGCCGCCGCAATTGCCGACGCTGAAGCCGCCGCCTGCGCCGGTGCCGTTCAAGCAATGCGAGGCCCCGGTTTTGGCGCTCCCGTAGTCGAGGTACCGGTAGCTGAGTTCGAGCTTGAGATTTTGCGTGACGTCGAAGTCGAGGCCGGCCATCAGCGCCCAGGCGAAATTGTTGGTGACGCCGTTGCTGAAATAGCCGCCGGTGGGGAAGCCGGCACCCGGCGTCGTACCGGACGGATTATAGGCGAAGCCGGTGTCGGTGACGCCGTTGAGATGGTTCTGCGCCCAGCCGACGCCGGCGCCGACAAAGGGCGTCACGCACCACCAGGTGCCGAGATCGATATAGCCGTTGGCCATCAGCAAGTATGACGAGAGATTGCCGCGGTAGAAATCGGCGAATTGGGTCGCGGTGGATGGAATGCCGACCTGCTCCAGCGCCTGGAAATGGGCGAAGTCGCGATATTCGCCGGTCACATCGAAGCGGAGCCAATTGTTGACCTGATAGCCGACGCCGACGTCGAAAATGCCGGAGCCTGAAATTGTCGGATTGGAGAAACTGTCGAACGCGTCGGCCGGCAAGCCGATCAGCGGATTCGGCGTGTCGGTGAGCTTCGGCGTCGTCATGTTGACGGCCATGCCGATATCGCCGCGCAAATACCAGCCTGAGAACTCTGCCGGCGCCGGGGCGGCGGCCTCGACGGGCGGAGCTGGCGGCAAGAGATCGGCGGCCTTGGCGGCGCTTGTCGCAGCGAGCGCGACGACGCCGGCGATTAGAAGGGCTTTCAAGCTGCCCATGACAGACTTCCCTCGTTCAGCGCGCATGGCGGATGCGCTCGATGAGGCAAAGTCTCATGAAGTGTTTAACAGCCGCTTAACCCTAATAATTGACCTTAATTCCGGGTTACGCGGCTGCGCCGGACGCTCCAAAGCGGCAAAGCCGTACGATCGTCAGAGCTGATAAAACATTGCTCGATCCCGACGGCGCGGTGCCAACCCGCGTTCCGATCAGTATATGCCGATGATCGACTTGCCCGCTTCGGTTTAAGCCGCCGCTTCGGTCAGCGCTTCGCAAACCTCGTTGACCACGCGCTCGACAAGCGCGCGGTCCTCGGCCTCGCCCATGACGCGGATCACCGGCTCGGTGCCGGATGGGCGGATCACGAGGCGGCCGTTCTTGCCGAGTTCGTTTTCGGCCGCCGCCACGGCGGCGATGACCGGCGCGCGCTCGAGCGGCCGCCCGTCCTTGTAGCGGACGCTGCGCAAGATTTGCGGCAGCGGCTCGAAACGATGGCAAATTTCGCTGACCGGCTTGTTCTCTCGCCGCACCACGGCGAGGAGCTGCAGCGCCGCCACCAGGCCGTCGCCGGTCGTCGCATAGTCGGAAAGGATAATGTGGCCCGATTGCTCGCCGCCGAGATTGTAGCCGAGTTCGCGCATCCGCTCGAGCACGTAGCGGTCGCCGACCGCGGTGCGCTCCAGAGCGAGGCCCAGTCCGCCCAAATAGCGCTCCAGCGCCAGATTGGACATGATCGTAGCGACGATGCCCGGCTTGGCCAGGCGCCCATCAGCGCGCCAGCTTTCGGCGACGACGGCCATCAATTGATCGCCGTCGACGATGTGGCCCTTCTCGTCGGCGATCAAAACGCGATCGGCGTCGCCGTCGAGGGCGACGCCGATATCGGCGCGCATTTCGCGCACCTTGCGGGCGAGCGCCTCCGGCGCGGTCGAGCCGACTTCGTGATTGATGTTGAATCCGTCGGGCTCGACCCCGATTGAAAAAACCTCGGCGCCGAGCTCCCACAGAGCTTCCGGCGCAACTTTGTAGGCGGCGCCGTTCGCGCAGTCGAGGACGATCCGCAGGCCGTCGAGAGACAAATTACGCGGCAGCGTGCGCTTGGCGTATTCGATATAGCGCGCTTGCACGCTTTCGATGCGCTTGGCCCGGCCGAGATCGCGCGACTTGGCGAGGCGCGGCGCGATTTCGAGATCCATCAGCGTCTCGATCTTCGCTTCGACCTCGTCGGAGAGCTTATAGCCGTCGGGGCCGAACAACTTGATGCCGTTGTCCTCGAACGGATTGTGCGAGGCGGAGATCATCACGCCGAGATCGCAGCGCATCGAGCGGGTCAGCATCGCCACCGCCGGCGTCGGCACCGGGCCGAGCAAGAGGACGTCCATGCCGACCGAGGTGAAGCCGGCGACCATGGCGTATTCGATCATATAGCCGGAAAGGCGGGTGTCCTTGCCGATGACGACGCGGTGGCGATGCTCCCCGTTCTGATAGGCGAGCCCGGCGGCCTGGCCGACCCGCATCGCGACTTCCGGGGTGATTTTGCCGTTGGCCCGGCCGCGAATGCCGTCGGTGCCGAAATATTTGCGCGTCATTCTTGTTAAACCTTCAGGCGCGGCCCACTGACCGCTCATCTAACGCGAATAGACGCAAAAATCATTCAAGAATGATTGCCGCCGAACGGCGGAATTGGATTAGCCCTTTAGCGCGCGCTCCCGCGTAATCGGCCCGACAACGAGCTCAGCCTCGATTGCGCTTACCTGGAAAATGGGATCCGAAGCCGCCTCACGTCGGCTGCGGCTCCAACCCGCCCGGCGCGGGCGGCGGCGAGGGCCGCGGCTTGGCGGTGGCGGGAACCGCAGAACCCCGGGGCGGCGGCGCCTCCTTTTCCGAGGTCTCGCGCACCGGCGGCCGGCCGTGCCTCAAAAGGCCGTCGATCTCTTCGCCGGTCAAAGTCTCGTACTCCATCAGACCTCTCGCCAGCGTTTCGAGGTCGGCGCGCTTCTCGGTGAGAATGCGGGTCGCTTCGGCAAGGCCCTGCTCGACCAGCCGACGCACTTCCGAATCGATCTTCTGCGAGGTCGCCTCGGAGACGTTCTGCTGGCGGCCGACCGAATAGCCGAGAAAGACCTCCTCCTGGTTCTCGCCGTACATGACCGTGCCGAGTTCGTCCGAAAAACCCCAGCGGGTCACCATCGAACGCGCCAGCTTGGTCGCCTGCTCGATATCCGATTGCGCTCCGGACGTGACCTTGTCCTTGCCGAAAACGATCTCCTCGGCGACTCTGCCGCCCATCAGCACGGCGAGCCGCGAGGTCATCTGCTCGTAGCTCATCGAGAGCTTGTCGCGCTCGGGCAGCTGCATGACCATGCCGAGGGCGCGGCCGCGCGGAATGATCGTCGCCTTGTGCACCGGATCGGTCGCCGGCACGTTGAGCGCGACGATCGCATGGCCGCCTTCATGGTACGCCGTCAGCGTCTTTTCCTGCTCGGTCATGACGAGGGTGCGCCGCTCGGCGCCCATCATGATCTTGTCCTTGGAATCTTCGAACTCGGCCATGGTGACGATGCGTTTGCCGCGCCGCGCCGCCATCAAAGCCGCCTCGTTGACGAGGTTCATGAGGTCCGCGCCGGAAAAGCCAGGCGTGCCGCGCGCGACGACCTTCAAATCGACGTCCGGCGACAGCGGCACTTTGCGCACATGGACCTTCAGAATCTTCTCGCGGCCGACCACGTCCGGGTTGGGAATGAAGACCTGCCGGTCGAAACGACCTGGCCGCAGCAGCGCCGGATCGAGCACGTCGGGCCGGTTGGTCGCCGCGATGATGATGATGCCTTCGTTCTGCTCGAAACCGTCCATTTCGACCAGCAACTGGTTGAGCGTTTGCTCGCGCTCGTCGTTGCCGCCGCCGAGGCCGGCGCCGCGGTGCCGGCCGACCGCGTCGATCTCGTCGATGAAAATGATGCAGGGCGCGTTCTTCTTGGCCTGTTCGAACATGTCGCGCACCCGGCTCGCGCCGACGCCGACGAACATTTCGACGAAATCGGAGCCGGAAATCGTGAAGAACGGGACATTGGCCTCGCCCGCGACGGCGCGCGCGGTCAACGTCTTGCCGGTGCCGGGCGGGCCGACCAGCAAGACGCCGCGCGGAATGCGGCCGCCGAGCCGCTGGAACTTCTGCGGATCGCGCAGGAACTCGACGATTTCCTGCAGGTCCTCCTTGGCTTCGTCGACGCCGGCGACGTCCTCGAACGTCACCCGACCATGAGCCTCGTTGAGAAGCTTGGCCTTGGACTTGCCGAAGCCCATGGCTTTGCCGCCGGCCCCTTGCATTTGACGCGAGAGGAAAATCCACACGCCGAGGAAGGCGAGCAGCGGCAGGCCGTTGACGAGCAGCGTCATCAGCCAGGAATTGCCGTCCGAAGGCGGCTTGGCGTTGATCGTGACGTTCTTCTTATAGAGCGTATCGACCAATTGCGGATCGTTCGGCGCATAGGTCGAGAAGGCGCGATTGTCGGTAAAGCGGCCGGTGATTTCGGGCCCGGCGATCGTCACTTCGCGGACATGGCCCTGATCGACCTCGGTCAGCAATTGGCTGAAAGAGATTTCGGTCGTCGGCGTCTTCTGGCCGGGACTCTGGAAAAGGGTCACGAGCGCCAGGACGAGCAAAAAAATGATCACCCAGAGCGCGAAATTACGGATATTCGGATTCATCGCCGTCCTGTCGGCAGCGGCCCAGCCTACGTCGAGAGGCGGCTATGCTGCGTTAACCTATCATCTAGGCCCGCCGGCCCCAAATGCCAAGGGAGCCGAATTGTCTGAATTCATCGTGAAGAAGTTGAGCAAAATTACGGTTTCGGATTTCGCCTCGGCGGCGCCTTGTCGATCCTCAGCGCTCCTTTCGCGGTCAAACGCAAACTCAAGCCGCCGAGCGTGGTCCTAAACGCTTCGCCTGCCGCGACTTTGCCATACAAAGCTTCGGCAAAGGCCTCGATCTGCTCGAGGCGAACCGCCGCCGCCTGCGCCCCGCCGGCGCGGCGGATCGCGCGATGAAGCAGGCGCAACGCGACCTCTTCGGGCTCTTCGAACAGCGCTCTCGCGTCGAGAGCGTCGCTCGCCTCCAGCCCCAAACGCGCGGCGGCCATTTCGGTTGCGCGGCTGACCGTCTCCTCGATCCGCGCCGCCCGGCGCGACAGGCGGGCCGCCTCGCTCGGCCCAAAGCCCTCCTCGGCCAGCAGCGCGGCGAGGCGGCGCAGGCGCGTTCTGGCGAAGCGAGGATCGTCATTGGCCGGATCCTCGAAATAGGCTTCGCCATGCGCGCGGCAATAGGCGACGAGCTCGCTTTTCCGCAGCGATAGAAGCGGCCGCGCCAGGACGAGGCCGTCGAGCAGCGCAAAAGGCGCCATGCCGCGCAATCCCGCAATGCCGGAGCCGCGCAGCAGACGAAACAGGATCGTCTCGGTCTGATCGTCGGCGTGATGCGCCGTGACCAGGCGATCGGCGCCGATCGCCCGCGCCTTATCGGCGAGCAGGCGATAGCGCGCCTCGCGGGCGCGCTCTTGAATGCGGCTCGACGGCTTTTCCCCGCGCCATTCGAGAATGTGGTGGGCCAGCCCGCGCCGCTTCGCATGCTCGCCGACAGCTTCCGCTTCGGCGCGCGCCTCCAGGCGAAGGCCGTGATCGACAGTCGCCGCCTCGATTTTCGGCCGGCCCGGCGCTTTCGCCCACTCGGCGGCCATGACCATCAAAGCGGTGGAATCCGGCCCGCCGGACACGGCCAGAAGCAGGCGGCGGGCGTCGGCGAGAGGCGCGAAAAGCTCCTCGATCCGCCGGGCGTCGACCGGCGCGACCGCCGCCGGCTTGCGCCTCAACAATGATCCTTTTGCATTTCGCGCTCGACGCTTCGCTTGATCGAAGCCGAGGCGCTCGGAAAGCGTCGGCCGACCTCGCCGAACGTGGCGCAGGCCTGCTCGTTATTGCCGAGCATGGCGAGCGACTGGCCGAGCCGGAACATGCCCTCGGGCGCGCGCGGCGACTTGGCGTAGTCGGTCGAGAGCTTCAGATATTGCTCGGCCGCCTCGCGCGGGCGCGAACGTTGAAGATAGCTCTCGCCGAGATAGAAGGTGGCGTCCGCCGCCAGCCTGCTGCTCGCATTATGCGCCAGGAAGGCCCGGAGCTGGCTCTCCGCCTGCTGGTATTGGCCAGAACGGTAGGCCTCGATCGCCGCGTTGAATTGCTCCTTGGGATCGTCGGCAGGCCCGGTAATGCCGGAGATGACGGACGGCGGCTCGGCGTCGGAGAGCGGGCCGGTCGGCGTCGTCGAAGCGAGGTTTGCGCCGGGATGGGAGAGATCGAGCGGCGCCCCGACCGGGCCTGGCGCTTCGAGCGGCGCGCTTGGCGCCGTCGCGCCGAGCGGCCGGGGCGCGCCCGCCGCGCCCGGATCCGTCGCCGGATCGAAAGCGTCATGCCGCGATTTGGCCGCGCTCGGCTCGACGGCGGGCGGCGGCGCTGCGGCGGCGACGGGCGCCGGCGCCGGCGCGGGGAGAGCCGAACTCGCCGCCGGCGCGGGCGCGGTCCTCGCGCCGTTCGCTCCGTTGAAGCGGAATTCGACGTCTTCCTGGAAGCGCTTGAGCTGCTCCTGCAGCCGATGCTGCTGGTTCTGCAACTCCTCGATCGCGCCATTGGCGGCGCGCAATTCGTCCTCCAGCCGGTTGATGCGGACGACCAGAGCGGCGGCGTCGCCGGACTCGGCCTCGGGAACGCTGGCGGGCGGCAAGCCGTTTTGCGCAAAGGCCGCCTCCGGCGCGATCGTGCTCAAAAAAATCAACGTCGCGAAGGCGAAGCCGACGCGAGGGGAGGAAACGTCACATCTCAAAGCCGCTGACCCCCGAAGTCCCGCGCTTCCCAAAAGCGCGCGGGTCCCTAGCATGAGGCGACAAGTTCAGCCAGAAATTGGGCGAAGCTTGGGCCGAGGCGAAGGCGGCGGCGACGCCTCTAGGAGGTCGGCGCGCCGGCGAGCACCGTGACCGCGCGCCGGTTCTGCGACCAGCAAGAAATGTCGTTGCAGACGGCGACTGGGCGCTCCTTGCCGTAGGAGATCGTCTTCATCCGCGACGCCGCGACGCCCTTGGCGACGAGGTAGTTCTTGACCGTGTCGGCGCGCCGAGCGCCGAGCGCGAAATTGTATTCGCGCGTGCCGCGCTCGTCGGCATGGCCCTCGATGGTGAACGTGTAGCGGCCGTAGCGGTTGAGCCAGGCCGCCTGCTTGTCGAGCGTCGCTTGGGCGGTGGGCGACAATTCCGTAGAATCCGTGTCGAAAAAGACGCGGTCGCCGACATTGGCGGCGAAATCCTGGTACGAGCCCGGCGCGCCGGCCGCGGCCACGCCGCTCAGGGCGTCGTCTTGAGAGTTTTTGGCGCAGGCCGCGAGACCGAGACTGAGACCGACGGCTAGGGCCGCCCCGAATTTGAATGCGCGCGCGCCTTTCGACCCCTGCATGACAATACTCCTGACCCCAACGCCCCTTAAGGCGACGCTTAGGCTCGAACGGTTAAAGGAAGGTTCTGTCAACCTTGCGAACGCGTTTACGCAATGTCGTGAATTTTCGGCAAATCGGGCGATGGTTAAGCGGGCGTTAATGGCGGCATTGCGGCGGCTGCCGCCGCGACGTTCCGCAGCAGGCGGAAACTACTGTCGTCGTTTGGCCTTGAATTCGTCGCCTCCGCCTGCCTTAAGCGGAGGGGAAGGGGTTGTCATGGCGAATCCGAAGCGTCCCAGGCTGGGGCTGATCCTGCTCGCGACGCTCTTCTTGGTCGAAGCGTGGGTTTGGGACGCTTTCGTCGCCGTCGCCCGCTGGCTGGTCGCTCTCATTCCCTGGGCGGCGTTCAAGGCGCGCGTCGTCGCCTGGATCGAGCGGGCGCCGATTTTCGTCGTCCTCGCGATCTACATCATTCCGTTGTGTATCATCGAGCCGCTCAAAACGGTCTCGGTCTATGTCATGGCGACGGGCCATTTCGCCTTCGGCGTGATCGCCTTCATTGTCCTGCAATTCCTCACCGTCGGCGTGGTCGGGGTGATTTTCGACCTCACGCGCGCTCGGCTCCTGACCCTTCCCTGGTTCGCCTGGACCTATGATAAGGTTTTGATTTTCCATAATTTCGCCCACCAGATCGTCGCGCCCTACCAAGAGGCGGCCAAGCGCGAGTGGCGGGCCTTCCGGCAAAGGCTGCGCGATTATCGCGCGCGATTGGCCGCGCCGTCGAAATGAGGCTTGGCGTTCGCGGCGCGCGGATGGGCCGAGCGATAGGCCTCCAGCAATCTTGCGCTGTCCACGGCGGTATAGATCTGGGTGGTCGAGAGCGAGGAATGGCCGAGCAATTCCTGAATGGTGCGCAGATCGCCGCCGCGCGCCAGGAGATGCGTCGCGAAGGAATGGCGCAAGGCGTGCGGCGTCGCCGAATCGGGCAGGCCGAGCGCGCCGCGTAAGCGGGCCACGGCGAGTTGAAGGATCCGAGGCGAGAGTTCGCCGCCGCGCTGGCCGACGAAGAGCGGCCCGTCCGGCTTCAGGATGTAGGGACAGACCTTCAGGTAATCCTCGATCGCGGCGCGGACCGGCGCGATGACCGGAACCGTGCGTCGCTTGCGCCCTTTGCCGATCACGGTCAGCTCCTCGACGCCGTCGACCGGGGCGTCCTTGCGACGGAGCGACAGCGCCTCGGCGATGCGCAAGCCCGCGCCATACAGCAACGCGATCGCGGCTGCGTCGCGGGCGATGATCCAGGGCTCGCGCGCTTCGCCCGCGCGGGTCTCGACATCGGCCATGGCGCGCGCGTCGGCGGGGCTCAGCGGCTTCGGCAGGGAGCGGGCGATGCGCGGCGCGCGCAACGCGAAAAAGGCCGAGGCGCGCGCTCCGCCCTGGCGTTCGAGAAACCGAGCGAAGGAGCGCAAGCCCGCAAGCGCGCGCATCAGCGAACGGCTCTGAACCTCGGCGGCGCGGCGCCGCGCGAGGAAGGCGCGCAAATCCGCGGGCGCGATTGCGGCGAAATCGGCGACGCTGGGCGGCGCGCCGTTGCGCTCGGCGAGAAAGGCGAGGAACTGGCGCAGGTCGCGGCCATAGGCTTCGACCGTCTTCGGCGAAAGATCGCGCTCGCCGGCGAGCGCTCGCAGCCAGGCGGAAATTTTCTCCGCAAGATCGGGCGCGGCGGGGAGGGCGGCGGAAAGAAGGTCGGCTCTGGGCGACGAACTCATATTGCGAGATTGCGCGAGGAATCTTAACCGGGCGTTCAGGCGTCCCTTCTTGGCGCTCGAGCGCCAAGCTCGCGCAAGGCTGCTCGAGCCTCGAGAACCGATCCTCTTTCGCTTCACCCGCCGCCCAGCAGATCGATCAGCGGCGGAATCAGCGGCGCGTCGGCGGGCGGCATCGGATGATCGCGCAGTTTCCCCGGCCTGACCCATTTCAGCGCCTGGCCCTCGCGCGCGACCGCCAACCCTTCCCAGCGGCGGCAGACATAGAGCGGCATCAGCAGGTGGAAATCGTCGTACCTATGGCTGGCGAAAGTGAGCGGCGCGAGGCAGGGCTCTTTCACGATCAGCCCCAGCTCTTCATGCAATTCGCGCATCAGCGCCTGTTCCGGGCTCTCGTCCGGCCCGACCTTGCCGCCCGGAAACTCCCAGAGGCCGCCGAGCGGCTTGTCCTTCGGCCGCTGCGCGATGAGCACGCGATGGTCGGCGTCGATAAGCGCCGCGGCGACGACGAGCAGCAGCTTCATGGCGGCGCGCTCGCCGCCGAAACGGCGCGCCGCAAGCGCTCCGTGTCATTCCCGCGACGCGCAGGGCTGTCGGGGGAAAGGCTGCGCCTGGGCGGAGCTGATGATTTGCTTTCGACACCGCGGCGCCACGCCGCCCGATCGCCGTCAACCCGCCATGGCGCCTCGAAGGTACGCGCGAGTCGATATCCGCCCATGAGGCGCCATGGCGGGTGCTCCGCTGCGCTTCGCCCCTGCGGGTGACTGCGATCGCTCGGCGCGGCTATTGGCGACCAAGACGTTTTGCTGCCGAAACCGGCCGTATGGCCGTTTCGGTCAGCAAAACGTCTTGGTTGCAAAAAGCCGTCGAGGCGGGCGCGGGTCAAGGCTCGCGAAGCGCAGCGGAGCGACCGGCGAAGCCGGCTCGGCCTTGAGGCGCGCCCGCCTCGATGGCGGCGCGGTGTTTGGGATTTGCTTTCTTGAGCGTGCTCGATTTCTGAGTTTCTACAATCAGAAGCCGGCGAAGACTCTCGATATCGCCTTGTTTTGCGAGGGCGGTCCGATTTTACCATCATTTTCCCCGGACAGCCCTGCGCTTTCGCGGCAATGACGCCGGAGCGCGGCGCTGCGTGGATGGCCGGGACAAGCCCGGCCATGACCAGGAAGGTACAATCCATCATCACGACCGATAGTCGCCGTTGATCGCGACGTATTCCTTCGTCAGGTCGCACGTCCATACTTTCGCCGAAGATCGGCCGATGCCGAGATTGGCGGTGATGACGATCTCGTCGCGTTTCATGTAAGTCGAGACCGCATCCTCGCTATAGTCGGGATCGCGCGCGCCGCCGCGGGCGACGCGGATGTCGCCGAAGGAAATGTCGAGCTTGTCGCGCTCGGCCGGCTCGCCCGCTTTGCCGACGGCCATGACGACGCGGCCCCAATTGGCGTCCTCGCCGGCGATCGCGGTCTTCACCAACGGCGAATTGGCGATCGACAGGGCGATCCGCTTGGCGCTCTTCTTCGACGTCGCGCCCTCCACCCTGACCTCGACGAATTTCCGCGCGCCTTCGCCGTCGCGCACCACTTGGTGAGCGAGGTCGAGCAGAACCTTGTCGAGCGCGCGCTGGAAGGAGCGCAAGCGCGGGTCGGCCGGATCGGAAAGGGCCGGGCCGCCCGCTGTTCCGGTCGCGAACAAGAGCAGCGTGTCGGACGTCGAGGTGTCGCTGTCGACGGTGATGCAATTGAAGGAGCGCTCGACCGACTTGGACAGCATCGCCTGCAGCGCCGGCGCCGCAATCGCGGCGTCGGTGAAGACGAACGAGAGCATCGTCGCCATGTCCGGAGCGATCATGCCGGCGCCTTTGGCGACGCCGTTGATCGTCGCCTCGATCTCGCCGACCTTCACCCGCTGCGTCGCGATCTTGGGGTACGTATCGGTGGTCATGATCGCTCGCGCCGCGTCGGGCAGGGCCTTGGCGTCCGCCTTGTCGACGAGCGCATCGATCACCGCGGCGATTTTTTCGCCGTCCAGCGGTTCGCCGATGACGCCGGTCGAGGCCATGAAAACCTGCGACGGCGACGCGCCGATTCGTTTCGCGGCCGCTTCGCCCACATGCGCGACGGCCTTGGCCCCGACGCCGCCGGTGAAAGCGTTGGCGTTGCCGGAATTGACGATCAGCGCCCGCGCTTCGCCGCCGGCGAGATGGGTCCGGCACCAATCGACCGGCGCGGAGGGACATTTCGAGCGCGTGAACACGCCGGCGACCTGCGCCGGCCGGTCGAAAAGCGCCAGCATCACGTCGGTCCGCCCCGCATAGCGCACGCCGGCGGCGATGGTCGCAAAACGTACGCCGTCGATCGCGGGCGGCGTCGGATAGGATTTCGGCGCGAGCGGCGACAGCTGGGTGGAGGCGGCCATGTCGGTTTCCGGGATCGGAGGGGGCGGGCGGCAGGGGGATAACCGGAAAGGCGGGCGCGGGCAAATCGGCCTGAAGGATAGCTGGAGCTTCTCCCACCGGCCCATCGGCAAAAGCTCTTGCTGGCGATCCGGGCGCAGCCCGGCCTTGCTGCGACCGGCCCTTAGGCCGTTCGCGGCAAGGCTTGCTGCGGATTGCGGCCGTCTCTCGTTTCGCTACACT